>JALVMZ010000576.1 GCA_027032655.1 Desulfobacteraceae bacterium | reverse complement strand
TTGGTAGAGATGATGGATTATAAAAAATAGTTTTGGGAGATGATTATTTATGTCTATGAGTGATCCTATTTCAGATATGCTTACAAGGATAAGAAATGCAATTATGGCATCCTATGATACAGTGGATATACCCTGTTCAAATATGAAGATAAATATAACCAGGGTGTTGAAATCAGAAGGTTTTATTAAGAATTACAAAATTATGAATCAAAAGGGACATAGAGTAATAAGGATATTCTTAAAATATGATGAAAACGGAGAGCCTGTGATTGATGGATTGAAGCGTGTGAGCAAGCCAAGCAGAAGAGTTTATGCAAAAAGTAAGGATATACCAAAGGTGCTTGGTGGATACGGGATTAATATATTGTCCACATCCAGAGGTATTATGACAGATAAGGAAGCCCGAAGACTTGGAATCGGGGGAGAGATTCTCTGTTCTGTCTGGTAAGAGGATGATTTCTAAGCTGTCATGGGGGATATAAATGTCTCGGATAGGTAAAAAGTTAATACCACTACCCAAAGGTGTTGAAGTAAAACAGGAGGGCGATATCCTTTCTGTTAAAGGCCCCAAAGGAAAACTGGAGTTAAGACTCCGTCATCCAGTAAGTATTGAGATCACTGATTCTGGGTTAAAGGTATCAGTAAATGGAAACATAAAGAATTCTAAGGCATTCCATGGTCTTTACAGGTCTCTGGTCAATAATATGGTTCTGGGTGTGTCCCGGGGATATGAGAAGAGCTTGGAGATTGTTGGTGTTGGATATAGGGCAGAGCTCAGTGGAAAAAATATAATATTTTATCTTGGGTATTCAAATCCAGTTACCTTCCCTTTACCAGAGGGGATTGAGGCTCGAATTGATAAGAACAGGATTACCGTGAGCGGTATTGATAAAGAGCTGGTGGGAATGACAGCTGCGAGGATTAGGTCATTAAGGGTTCCTGATCCATACAAGGGCAAGGGAGTGAGGTATGTGGATGAGCAGATAAGGCGTAAAGCAGGTAAATCAGGAGCCAAGTAAGGGGTAATATTTATGGGAACATTTAATAAAAAAGAGGCAAGACTGAGAAGAAAGAGGAGAGTCAGAAAAAAGGTAAGAGGGACTCCTGAGAGGCCGCGGCTTTCAGTATTTAAGTCAGTCAGGCATATATATGCACAGATAATAGATGATATCTCTGGAAGGACTCTGGTTGCGGTATCTTCTCTGAGTCCTGATCTCAAAGATAAGATAGGAAAGAATAGCGGTAATATTGAGGGGGCAAAGATAGTTGGTCTTGGTATTGCAAGGAAAGCCCTTGATAAAGGCATAAAAAGAGTGGTTTTTGATAGAAGTGGTTTTATTTACCATGGAAGAGTTAAAGCAGTTGCAGAGGCTGCAAGAGAAGGAGGACTTGTATTTTAATTTATTTAAAGGAGTATCTCATTGAATACCGAAGAAACTGAAGTTCAATTAATTGAAAAGATTGTCTATATTAACCGTGTTGCAAAGGTGGTAAAAGGAGGACGCCGTTTCAGTTTCAGTGCCATTGTGGTGGTTGGAGATGGAAATGGAAAGGTTGGTGCGGGATTGGGCAAGGCAAATGAGGTGCCAGAGGCAATCAGAAAGGGAATAGAAAAGGCCAAAAAGGAGATGATATCTGTTCCCATTATTGATGGCACCATACCTCATGAGATAATGGGTAAATGTGGTGCAGGACTGGTCCTTTTAAAACCAGCAATGGCAGGAACAGGTATTATAGCAGGTGGCACAGTAAGGGCGATTATGGAGGCAGTTGGCGTTCGAAATATTCTGACAAAATGTATTGGTAGTCACAATCCACATAATCTTGTTAAGGCAACTTTAAACGGACTGACGAGATTGAGAAGTCCAGAGGAGATTGCAAAAAAGAGGGGGAAACCCTTAGAGAAGATATTATAAAAGGGAAGTTGTTTGGAATATGGCTAAGAAGATTAAAATTACACTGGTAAGAAGCCCAATTGGTAGAAACAGGAAGATACGAGATACATTGAGAGCACTGGGTTTAACCAGATTAAATAAGACGGTGGTGCACGAAAATAGACCTTCAATCAGAGGAATGATAAATAAGGTCATATTTATGGTCAAGATTGAAACTGTGGAGTAGGTGTGAGAGATATGAAGATTCATGAACTTGCGCCCATCAGGGAGTCAAAAAGGAAGAGAAAAAGAGTCGGTAGGGGGCCAGGCTCAGGTCATGGCAAGACATCATGCAGGGGACATAAGGGTCAAAAGTCAAGATCTGGTGGAAATATCCCTCCGGGATTTGAAGGGGGGCAGATGCCACTTCACAGGAGACTACCGAAAAGAGGATTCAGGAATATTTTTAAAAAGGAATATAGCATTATTAATATAAAAGATTTAAATAGATTCCCAGATAATGCCCAGGTGGATGTGGATGTCCTAAAAAGCGAAAGGCTTGTAAGATCAAATGCAAAACTGGTTAAATTGCTCGGTAAAGGTGAACTTGAAAAACCCATTAAATTGGTAAAAGTTCATAGTGCTTCGGAATCTGCGATTAAGAAGATTAAAGAAAAAGGTGGGAAAGTAGAATTAATAGGACAGAAGGACTGATATGTTAGGCGGCATTCAAAATATTCCAAAGGTGCCTGAATTAAAAAAGAGGATACTCTTTACCCTCTTAATGCTTGCTGTTTATAGGTTAGGATGTCATATTCCAACCCCGGGGATAGATGGTGCGGCACTTAGTGCCTTTTTCAATGCCCAGAGTGGAACTCTGTTTGGACTGGTTGATATGTTTTCAGGAGGTGCACTCAGGAGAATGTCAGTGATGGCTCTGGGTATTATGCCCTATATAAGTGCATCAATTATTCTTGAACTTCTTACAGTGGTTGTGCCTTATCTGGAAAAACTCAAGAAAGAGGGAGAACAGGGTAGAAAGAAAATCGTCCAGTACACAAGATATGGGACTATCATATTGAGTATCATACAGGGATTTGGGATTGCTGTAGGACTTGAGAGGATGGCAAGCCCTGCGGGAGTAATGGTGGTGCCTCATCCTGGATGGGGTTTCAGGCTTCTTACAGTGATTACACTTACAGCAGGAACTGCATTTCTTATGTGGGTGGGTGAGCAGATATCAGAAAGGGGTATTGGAAATGGCATTTCCT
>JALVMZ010000575.1 GCA_027032655.1 Desulfobacteraceae bacterium | reverse complement strand
AGGTAGTCTTTAAGAGAAGAGTACGTCATCTTAACGGGAGCTTCACCGCGCTGAAAGAGAGTAACTTCTCTCTCTCCATTGATATGGATACCAACAATCCTGTCCTGTAAGTATTCCTTCACGTAGAGGGATATTTGGTCCAAAGTAGATGCCACACCCTCCAAGCTGTTAGGGGAGGTAAATTCCTTAACTATCAGGTAACGGGTCTTCTTATCTCTATTAAATCTTGCTCTGCACGTTAAGAGGAAAATGTTCTTAACGTAAGAAATTCCGCTACTCTTTAGCAGAGGTTCAATACGTGAAGGCCTACTACCAAATATCTCTCCTTTCACTTCTGCGGTCATTTTATCACCTCCACCACAAACACCTTTCCACCTCCGGGAGCTCTACTTTTCCATCCCCAATCTCAACAGTACTGCCGTCTTCAAACACCACCTTATCTTTCAAGAGCTTCTTTATCCTTTTCCCCTTAACCAAGGACAGTGTCTCTGCTATGTCTATCTCCTTACCCGGGTAGAGCCCATCATAGCGGAAATAGACTTTCCCGTCCTTCTCCTCCAGCGAAAGCAGAAGTTTCCTATCTATACTAAACAGACAGCTCTCGGGAAACTCCTTACATTCCTCTTCCACATCCCTGTACCGAACGGTTCTTAGGATCTCTTCATACTGTTCCAGTTCAAAGTACTTAAAGAACCCTCCCGCCCTTTTTCTATCATACCTCTCTTTAACGTCCTTATCTTTTGAAATCCCGCTACTGTCGTAGAAGAGCACCTTTTTCATTCGGGGCAGTACTACAGTGTAGAAGTGTTCCCCCATTTCAACTCCGATCCACTTCCTTCCAAGTTTATGTGCCACTGCAACGGTAGTGCCAGATCCCAAAAAGAAATCCATAACGAGATCACCATCACTGGAGGTTGATTCCAGAACCCTCTTGAGTAAAGCTTCCGAGTTCTCAGTTGAAAATCCGTGACCTTGAGAGTACCCTGGTATATCTGTCCAGTTGGAATCAAGCATCTCCTTCTTAGAGGTAAGGTACTGAGGCATTCCTTTCACTACGTTTCCAAGAATATCTACGTACTCAACGTCTTCATTTATCCTTATTCTTCCCTGCTTTTCAAGTTCGTTAATTTTTTCCTGAACAAAAGTCCAATGCCTACCCTTAGGTGGGTAGAGAAGTTTACCCATAATGACTCTTTCCGGTGGCTTCCTTTCACCAGGAGAGTGCATATTTATCCACTTCTGTCCACCCTTTCTCTCCTTAAAGAGGGGCCTGAAGAAGAAATCCGGAGTTCTTGAGTAGAAAAAGAGGCTGTCCGTTCCGACGTTAAATCCTCTTACTCCACTAAACACCTTTTTAGTTCTACTAACTACTATCTCGTTGACGAAGTTTTCCTTTCCAAATACCTCATCCAGCAGAGCTCTAACTATCCAGTTCCCATTGTAGTCACACCTAACAAATATGGAACCTGTACTTTTAAGAAGGTCTCTTGCAAGTTCCAGCCTGTTGTGTAACATTGTAGCCCAGGTACTGTCCTTATAATCAACCAGGTAGTCGTAGTCCGCTTCCTGTTCTTTATTAAACGGTGGATCTATATAGACTGTCTGAACTTTTGATCTAAACTTCTCCAGAATCGTATTGAGCGCTTGGAAGTTCTCACTCTTTATCAGCCAACCATCAAGCTCATCATCAATATTCTCAAACAGAGAAATCAGTTCTCCTTCTAAGTCTTTAAAGTATTTAGTATCAATGGGAAGAAACTGGAATTTCTCACTCAGGAATTCTCTACCCCTCTCCTTCTTTATCACCTCTTCAACCGTGAAATCTTCATCAACTATACCCAAACTTTTCCATTCGTCTATCTGATGTTTTACGTTAGGGTGAGAGAGTATTCTCTTTATTAAGTCCAGACCGCCTCTACTTGCCAATCTATCCAGGGTTACAACGTAGTTTGAGTTAAAAACGAACCTAGGCTTTAACCAGATTTTGAGAAGCTCCTCCTCAAACAAAGAGACCCAGTCAATTACACGATAAGCCACCTTCTTTAGGAGCTGGAGCTCCTGGATCCTCCTTTCGCTTAGGGGAGCTCCCCCTTCTTCTCCCACAAGTCCAAAGAGGTACTGATACATCCAAAGATCAAACTGTTCCCTCAAAAACTTCCTGGCATCTTTACATATGAAGTAATCTACCCTTTCTTGTCTCTCAAACGTTTTAATAGCTTTCTCTATTACCCCGGAAGGTGGTACATCTGAAGTGTATTTCTTCTCACCCAAAACCTCCTTTATTTTTCTCCTTATTCGGTCAACTTTTGTCTGTTTTCCCCTTTCAGAGTAGAGAACTCTGAGAACGAGTCTTCTTTCCGTTTTACTGTAACTCTCAAACTCGTAAATAAGCCTTCGTTTCTCGTTGTTTTTCTTGTACTCAAGCTCTGAGGTATCAAAGAAAACCTTAAAACCGCCTACTTCCACCTCCATACTACGGAAAACCCTGTCCGACTTAACGTAATAATGGCGGGATGTTTTCCAGTACAGCTTCACATCTCTATTATCATAAACCCTATCAAAAACGCTGCCATAGTATGGAGTTACTGCCATAAAAGGAGTTCCAGTTTCATTAAAGTACCTATGAAAGAAATCATACAGCTTATCTAGAAGCTCATTTTCAAACCCTGGCACCTTTAAAGAAACTTCTTCAACTAATCTTTCCAGCTCTGGCTTTATTTTTTCGGCGAAAAACTTACTTTTAATTCCCAAAAGATTAACATATCCCCCCTTACCCTCCAACTTTTCTCCTACAAATACATTCTCTAAAACAGTGAAAAACTTATGAAGTCTGATTTTTTCTCTTTCCATCTTTCTATCCTTCAATGGAATCTAGCTATTAGTTTTATAATTTACCAAATTATACCAACTTCAAGATAAAATAGCTCCTCCACTAGAAAGAAGACACATTTCTAGCGACACCTATTGACAACTCTCAGGAACCGACTATATTACCTAACCGTCAAGGAACAGAGCGGGCGTAGCTCAGCTGGCTAGAGCATCAGCCTTCCAAGCTGAGGGTCGCGGGTTCGAATCCCGTCGCCCGCTCCATTTTATTTTCTCTTCCTTTAAAATCCCTCTGCTTTTAAACCAGTTAAACTTCCTATTTCAAT
>JALVMZ010000574.1 GCA_027032655.1 Desulfobacteraceae bacterium | reverse complement strand
ATACATCAGGTAATCAGGCACAGCATGACTTATATTTATGAACCAATCAATGAATCCTTCCATTAACCCACCTTTTTTATGCTACTAATCGGCCTATAACATGAAATAAGATTATTTGAAATAATTAAAATCCTGTTATTGATTTTTCAAAAACCCAATGTTAGACGGCTACCCCCCAAATTAATCTATTTTTAAGTATATATTGCATGGGCTATCCCAACCTTTTTACATATCTTGACTTGACTCAGAATTCTGCATCTGTTAGAGTCCACCAGAACACTCGTGGATGGATGTAAAATATGCCTAAAACAAAAACATCTCCAAAAAAGATTGCAAAAACCCCTGACGAATTTCTCACCTTTACAGAGAGATGCTATTTATATGTAAAAGAGCACATACGGCTATTTCAATACATGGTGATAGTGTTCCTGGCTTTACTTACAATATATCTTGGAATAACCGCCTATTATAATCACATAAATAGAAATGCCCTTATAATATATAATAAGGCCTTTTACATAATGGCAAAGAATATGGGACCTGACCTGGATCCAAAGACCCTGAAAAAGTCAGATGAGAGTTTTCATAAATTAATTACAGATTATTCCAGTGCCAGAATATCAGACCTTGCCTATGCCGAACTCGGTTATCTTAAATTCAAAGAAAAGAAATGGGATGAAGCCTTAGCGTATTACAAAAAATTTATGGAAAAAAAGGGGAAATACCAGCACTATAAAAACCTGGCAAGACTTGCCATATCTGCATGTTACGAAGAGAAAGGGGACTTTAAATCCGCCATAAATACACTAAAGTCTGTGCTCGAATCCGGTGATGAGCATTTCAAACAGATTGCCATGTTAGACCTGGGAAGATTATATATTGCTTCAGGGAATGCCCAAAAGTCAAAACCCATCCTGAAAGAATTCCTCAAAAGATATCCTGACTCTCCTTTCAGACCCTTGGTTGAAGCACGGCTTAAAAAGATGCAATCCATGTGACAGTTTATTTATCTCTTGACACAATGTAAAAAATTTAATTATTTTGTAGCTAAAATATAGCTTAAAATTTCAGGAGGGGCCATGATTATTTGTGAAATTCTGGCAAGAAACGCAAGGATGTATGGGGATGAGGTCGCCCTTATTGAAAGGGAACCTGAAAAAGGTGTGCGCAGGGAGATCACATGGAAGGAATTTGACAGGCTTTCAAATCAGGTGGCCAATCTACTGATAGGAAAGGGGATAAAGAAAGGTGATAAAGTAATCCATCTTATGATGAACTGCCTGGAATGGTTACCGGTGTATTTTGGGATATTGAGGACAGGTGCATGGGCAGTCCCTCTTAATTTCAGATTTACTGCGGATGATATTCGTTACTGCTGTGAAATTGCTGAAGCCAAGACCATAATATTTGGTGAAGAGTTTGTGGATCGAATCGAAAAGATAAGAGATGATGTGGAAACCCTTAAAGACTATATCTTCCTGGGATCAGAAGAAAAGAGACCTGAGTGGGCTCAACCTTTTTATCGCCTGATTGAAAAGGCAAAAGGAGATGAGCCATCAGTTCCTCTCAGCCTGTATGATGAAGCAGCACTTTATTTCACCTCGGGCACAACAGGAAGGCCAAAACCCATCCTGCTCACACACCGCAACTTAGAGGCAGCATGTATAGTGGAAAACCGACATCATAATCAGACCCACAAAGATAATTTCCTGTGCATTCCTCCACTTTATCATACAGGAGCAAAGATGCACTGGTTTGGAAATTTTATCGTTGGTGCAAAGGCGGTGATACTGAAAGGTGTAAGGCCAGAATACATTCTGCAGGCGGTATCTGAAGAGCAGGTTACAATAGTGTGGCTTCTTGTCCCATGGGCCCAAGATATCCTGGTGGCAATAGAAAATGGGGATCTGAATTTAAAGGACTATAAGTTGGATCAATGGAGACTCATGCATATAGGTGCCCAACCTGTTCCACCAAGTCTTATAAAGAACTGGAAGAGCGTGTTTCCCCATCATGATTATGATACAAACTATGGCCTTAGCGAGAGCACAGGCCCAGGATGTGTCCATCTTGGTATAGAAAATATCCACAAGGTTGGGGCAATAGGTCTGCCGGGATTTGACTGGGAGTGCAGGATAGTGGACGATCAATTAAATGATGTGCCTAAGGGAGAAGTGGGAGAACTAATGGTAAAAGGACCTGGAGTCATGAAAGAGTATTACAAAAACCCTGAGGCAACAGGTAAAACCATAATTAACGGCTGGCTCCTTACAGGTGATATGGCCCGGTTTGATGAGGATGGATTTATATGGCTTGTTGACAGGAAAAAGGACATAATAATCACGGGGGGCGAAAACATATTCCCTGTTGAAATAGAAGAATTCCTTATGGCCAATGAAAAGATTCAGGATGCTGCTGCCATTGGTCTGCCAGACGAACGCCTGGGAGAAATTGTGGCAGTTATAATCAAAACCAAGCCAGGAAAAGAGATGACTGAACAGGAAGTTATTGATTACTGTCAGGCACTTCCCAGATACAAAAGCCCCAGAAAGATATTTTTCGGGGATGTCCCCAGAAATCCCACAGGAAAGATAGAAAAACCCAAATTAAGGAAAAAATACGCAGGCATTGAGGAGACATTCAAGATATAAATTTTTCCATAGGGGGGAGATATGCATAAATTATTGACTGATACACCTGGAAAGGAGATGCTACTCCTTGGTAATGAGGCAATAGCCAGGGGGGCGCTTGAGGCAGGTCTTGCCTTTGCCACCTGTTACCCTGGAACTCCATCATCTGAGATTCCTCTTCAATTCTTTGAGATCTCAAAGGAATTTAAAGACCTTTATTTTGAATATTCCACCAATGAAAAGGTGGCTCTTGAAGTGGCAGCAGGGGCTGCTGTATCTGGACTGAGGACAATGGTGACAATGAAGCATGTGGGACTTAATGTGGCAGCAGATCCTCTCATGACCCTGGCATATGAAGGGATAAAGGGGGGTATGGTGATAGTGAGTGCAGATGATCCTTATCTCTTTTCCAGCCAGAATGAGCAGGATAACCGTTATTATGCCCGTCTTTCACTGATTCCCATGCTTGAGCCAACAAATGTTCAGGATATGAAGGAGATGACAAAAGAGGCATTTGAAATATCAG
>JALVMZ010000573.1 GCA_027032655.1 Desulfobacteraceae bacterium | reverse complement strand
TGAGAGATCATTTATAGTGCCGTGGACAGCAAGACTCCCTATATCACCTCCAGGGAAAAATATGGGATGAACCACATATGAATCAGTGGTGATTGCAAGCTTCATCCCCTGGAGCTCAATAACTGCACTGTCATCAAGGGGCCTTAAATATGGATTATCCAGCCTTGATAAAAATTTCTCTCTTATGAGTTCATTGCTTGCCTCACCTCCACTTCCATGGTCAAGCTCTATCCTGTCCTTTTTCATAGTCCCTCCAGTGTGAAAAGCCATTAATTTAAATCCATATCAGAAGCCATTCAGATGGTCAAATCCATAAAAACCCATCTGATATAATTGAATAATCACTCCCCATAAACAATAAGGGATCCATAAGATAAAAACTTCTTTCGTCTCCAAAAACATTCCAATCTAATCCACTGCTTATATCAGCAAAGGGAATGCCTATGGACAAATGAAGATGCGGGGGCGGAGCACCGGGTCTCCACTTCTCTGCCAGTCTTCCCACTATATCACCCTTGTTAATCATCTTGCCCGTTACAATATCACTATTAGGGTTTAAATGCCCATATGCCCAACAAAAGATACCTCCTGATATCTCTGTCAGAAAAAATATTGAACTCCCCATGAAATCCCTTGCTATATTCACCACAAGACCACTATAACATGCAGGTATTAGTATAGCATTATCAATCAATCGGCACTGACTCCCTTGATTCATATAAAAACAAAGATCCAGCCCTTCGTGGGGCTGAGCTCTTAATCCCCTATCCCCCCACCATTTGACATGGCTTTTAAATAACATCCCTCTGCAAAATATCCACCTTGAAAATTGGGATAATCTAACATGATTATTTTCAATTAATAATTCAGTTATATCACATCCTGGTATACTTATTTCTCTATTTTTTTCTTTATTAATCGCTAATTCCATACTGTTCTGGCCATTATTTATCCTATCCATACTTTTACATATTCAAAAAACTTTATAGTCCCCATACCCGACAATAAGATAAAAAATGTTTCACGTGAAACATTTTATTGATTTTCTCCATATAAAGATATTATTATCTCTTTCAAATCTGAACATTTCTAAGCAATTATCAGGTTCATCTGAAATACAGACAATCTTTTCCACTAAGTGGATTTTTTAAATAAAATTATTTTATTTTGCAACCATCAATAATAAGAGATAAAGATAAAGTAAAAGTTAAGATGACCGGAATTTGAAACAACTCCAACTCAGGCAATATTAAGTGGGACTTATCATTTCAATTTCAAATCAAAAGGGCGGTGTGGGAAAAACCACAACCGCAATAAACCTTTCCGCATCCCTATCTGTAATGGAAAAGAGCTGTCTTCTGATTGACTGTGATCCTCAGGGAAATGCAACTACAGGTCTGGGATATGAAAAAAGAGAGATTAGCAAGGGAGTTTATCACTTACTATTTGAAGAGGTGGAGAATGATGAGGTCATCCTGGAAACTGCGCTCCGGGGCCTTTATCTTATCGCTTCAGATGAGTATCTGATTGGTGCAGAGGTGGAGATGGCAGATATTGAAAAACGGGAATACCTCTTAAGAGAAAGGGTATCATCACTCAGGGATAGATTTGATTATATCTTCATTGACTGTCCACCATCACTTGGATTTCTCACACTTAATGCCCTTACAGCAGCAGATCAGGTGCTTATTCCACTTCAGTGTGAATATTATGCATTGGAAGGGCTGGGGCAGATCTTCCAGACCATAAATGCTGTAAAAAAGGGTTTAAACCCTGATTTGAGGCTTGCTGGCATTCTGCTTACCATGTATGATATCCGCAATAATCTTTCATGGCAGGTGGAAGAAGAGGCAAAAAGGCATTTTAAGGGTCTTGTATTTGACACAAAGATACCAAGAAATGTCCGCCTCAGTGAGGCACCCAGCTATGGCAAACCAGCGCTTCTATATGACATCAGATCAAAAGGTGCACAGAGTTATTTGGCCCTTGCTAAGGAATTTATAAAAAGAGGGGGAAAATAAATGGCAAAAAGAAAGGCACTGGGGAAGGGGCTATCTGCTTTAATACCTGATGCTGAGTCAATTCAGACAGGTGGAGGATTTCTTGAATGCCCCGTGGAAGATATCAAGCCCAATCCCTATCAGCCAAGAAGGCAATTCGATGATAATGAGATGAAGGAGTTAATCTCCTCAATTAAAGAAAAGGGGGTTTTAACCCCTCTTTTAGTATCACGCACAACCCATGGATACATGTTGATTGCAGGGGAAAGAAGGCTGAGGGCAGCAAAGCAGGCAGGGCTAAAAAAGGTGCCAGTGGTTATCCGGGAGAGCACCCCCCTTGAGTCCTTAGAGCTTGCATTAATTGAAAATATTCATCGTAAAGACCTGAATCCCATTGAGGAGGCCCTGGCATACAAGAGGTGGCTTGAAGACTCTGGCACTACCCAGGATCAGCTTGCCAGAAAACTGGGAAAGGACAGATCCACCATAGCCAATATGTTAAGACTCCTGAATCTTCCCATGATAATACAGCAGGACCTGATCGATGGAAGGCTGAATATGGGACATGCAAGGGTTATTGCAGGAGTTAAAGATGAAACCACACAGAGGAGACTCAGGAATCTGGTGATTAAAAAAGGCCTCTCTGTCAGGCAACTGGAAGAGATTATAAAGGATAAAATTAGACAAAAGAAAAGAAAAAGCAAAAAAAGTAGCCCTATAGACCACTACATTAAATCCCTCGAGGATGACCTTAAAAGGGCGCTGGGCACAAAGGTTGAATTAAAAAAGGGGAAAAAGGGCGGAAAAATAATAATTCACTATTTTTCTGATGACGAACTGGACCGATTGCTGGAGCTTCTAAGATAGCCTATTTATCTCCTCCAGGATAGCTCTTCACCTTTTAATAATCTTTTAATATTGTCATTATGTTTTATAATTATCAATAAGGCTATAATAATAGAGATAATAATTACCGACTTATCAGCATCCAGTATCCACACAAAGACTGGAAGAGATATTGCACCTCCAATGGAGCCAACTGAGATATATCCTGATAGTAACGCTAGAAACAGAAAAAATCCAGACGACAGTAACGCTGATACAGGAGAAATTACAAGGAACACTCCAAATGCTGTTGCCACCCCCTTGCCCCCTCTGAATCC
>JALVMZ010000572.1 GCA_027032655.1 Desulfobacteraceae bacterium | reverse complement strand
AACTCTATATCCTTTTATATCGACCTTGTGAATATTTGCACAAAAGCAGGGAAAAAGAGAGGGCTCTTTAACAGCCCTCTCCAAATTTATTAACCTGCCAGGAGTTTGACTACATCGTTGAGTGCGGGTATCTTGAATACCATTAGCAGACAGATCAGGAGTGCATAAATACAAAGAGACTCAATCAATGCCAGACCAAGAATCATGGTCGTCATGATCTTTCCACCTGCCTCGGGGTTTCTGGCTGTGCCTTCCATTGCGCCTCTAATTGCATTACCCATGCCAAGACCTGTTCCCATTGCAGCAACACCAATACCGAAACCACATGCAATGGCAACGCCGAAATAGATCCATACTGCTGATGCTGTGCCTTCAGCAGCAAATGCAGGTGAAAACAGACCCAATACCATCAATAAAGCCATAAAACCGATTAATCCTTTCCTGTTAAACATCTTTACCTCCCTAAAAAAATTTTGCCTTCTTCCATTAAAGGGTAAAATACCCTTTTTCCCATAAAATTATCTTTAGTGTGCCTCTTCCATTGCTCCAACAAAATATACTATGGAAAGAAGCATAAAAACCAAAGCCTGAATAAAGCTCACAAGGATTCCCAGAAACAGTATGGGAAGAGGTGCAAGATAAAGTCCTGCAAGCCCGAAAAGGATTGCAAGGACTGTCTCTTTCCCAAAGATATTACCAAAAAGCCTCACACTGAGGGATAAAACCCTTGCAAGATGACCTATTGTTTCGAGCACGAACATCAAAGGTGCAAGTGCCCATACAGGCCCCAGAAAGTGCTTGATGTATTTGGCACCATGAAACTTTATTCCAATAATATGAGTAAGTATAAATGTGCATATGGCCATGGAAAGGGTGGTATTAATATTGGCTGTGGGAGAATAGAATCCAGGCACAAGACCAAGCAAATTACTAACAAAGATAAAAATAAAGATTGTTGCAATAAAAGGGAAAAACGCCCTTCCCTCAGGTCCCGTAATCTCCACCATAAAGTTTTCAAGACCATCAATGATGACTTCAAAAAAGTTCTGTGCCTTCTTTGGCAGGAGCTGGAGCCCTTTCACAAACACAAGAGCAACTACTATTAATAGGAGCATCACAAACCATGAATGAATTACATGAGAATATTGGTGGGCAAATTCTCCCAGTCCAATGGCTTCAAATAACTTATTGAGAAATAGAAATTCATGCTCTTCCATATTAATGAGCCTCCGATATAAAATTTTTCAATACCAAAGATATACCCAATGCCAAAATGCTGATTACAATAACTGAAAGGCCTATTGCAAGCCCAATTACATTAACCCACCCTTGAGAGAGCAGGTAGTATATCACCACTCCAAGACCAAGCAGTCTCAGATAATATTTAATTACAATTGAACCCCTTTTTATCTCTTTATCCTTAAGAAATGCCTTTTTTATGGTGTGCTGAAGACACGAAAAATTAACAATTATAACGAAACCCCCAAGTAGAATGCTGAGCGAAATTACAGGATCAATGAATAGCAATGACAGGGATACCATTGAAAGCAGGATAATCCAGAAAATAATCTGTATTTCATTATATACTCTTTCCCAATCCATAATCTGTTATTTCGTTTTCATACCCTTTTTATACATTATATAAAGATTCCTGAACGCAGCTCCTATCCCAAAACAGGTAAAGATTATTAATAACCAGGGCTGAGTGCCAAATTTCCTGTCAAGATAATAACCGATTCCAGCACCTATCCCTATGGATAGGGCCATTGCCATCCCAACAGTGCTGAGATTGCCAAGTGTCCTTATTAATCTCTTTAATTCCTCATCCATCAAACAGCCAATTATCTGGCCTGAAAAACAGGCAAGTCTCTATCACATATATGGGTTTTAAGTCAATATTTTTTTCCAATTAATCTCTCGCAGTAAATTAAATAAAGATCAGGTTAATTCTTTAAAGACATCTTCTGCACACTCAATTGTATATTTGAGCACATCCTGATCATGGGAAAGGGATATAAAAATAGCCTCAAATGGAGATGGGGCAAGATAGATACCCCTTGAACGCATCTTACTGTAGAACCTCCTGAACAGGTCTGAATTGGTGGCTCTGGCTGAATCAAAGTCCTTCACGGGTTGTGATGTAAAAAATATGGAACCAAGGGAACCCACATAATTCATCTGGACATCAATACCGGATGATCTGGCCGCCCTTTCAAGTTCATTGAATAGATATCTTCCTTTATCCTCCAGTTCTCTATAAACATTATCATCTTTTAATATTTTAAGGGTTGATATCCCCGCTGACATGGCAATGGGATTGCCTGAAAGGGTCCCTGCCTGATATACCTCGCCAACAGGCGCCATGGATTCCATTATCTCTCTTCTCCCACCATAAGCACCAACAGGTAGCCCCCCGCCTATTATCTTACCAAGGCATGTAATATCAGGCATTATGTTATATAACTGCTGAGCCCCGCCCGGTGATACCCTGAATCCGGTGATCACCTCATCAAATATTAAAAGTGAATCATGTTCTCTTGTTATCCCCCTTAATGTCTCAAGAAATCCCTCCTCTGGAAGCACCACCCCCATGTTTGCAGGAATGGGTTCAACTATTATACATGCTATATCCTTTCCCTGCTCCTCAAATACCCTATTTAACAATTCCACATTATTAAAAGGGATGGAGATGGTATTCTTTGCAATATCATCAGGTATTCCAGGACATGCTGGAATTGATAGAGTTGCCATTCCAGAACCTGCTGATACCAGCAGGCTATCGCCATGCCCATGATAACAGCCCTCAAATTTAACTATCTTATCTCTTCTAGTGTATCCTCTGGCAAGCCTTATGGCACTCATGGTTGCCTCTGTGCCTGAATTTACCATCCTTACCATCTCCACAGATGGCACCATATCCACTATAAGCCTTGCCATTTCAACTTCCAACTCAGTTGGAGCACCAAAACTTGTCCCATGGGATAGGGTCTCCTTTATTGCGCTTATCACCTCAGGATGTGAATGTCCCAGGATCATGGGGCCCCAGGAACATACATAGTCTATATATCTATTATCATCAGCATCCCACAGGTAACATCCCTCAGCCCTTTTAATAAAAAGAGGATCCATGCCAACTGATCTGCATGCCCTAACAGGACTGTTCACCCCTCCTGGAA
>JALVMZ010000571.1 GCA_027032655.1 Desulfobacteraceae bacterium | reverse complement strand
GTTCCGTAAAGGGTCCTCAATCTTGTTATAACTGTATTTAGTGGTTTAAAATCAAGTTCACGGACAATTACAGCACAGTTTCCAAATCTGATGGCAACGGCAATGGCCATTAGTTCCCAGTTGCCAAAATGACCGGTAAGAACAAACGCACCTTTATCTTTTTCAAGGGCATTTAAGAGATGATGTTCGTTTTTAAACACCACATATCTGGAAAGATTATCCGGTCTTATTTTTACTATATGAGGTATTTCAAAGAGGACCTCTCCAAAATGCATCAATACCCTTCTATTAAGCCTCTTTGCCTGTTTTAATCCTATCCCATTGAAGCTTGCCATAATATTGTTTAGTGATACTGAAAATCTATCCAGAGGAATAAGTGAGGCAAATAGTCCCAGCATTCTGCCCATTGATTGGCCATAATGCAGTGGAATCATTGAAATTATCTTCAATACCCCTGTTATTAAGTTAGTGATTCTTTTGTCCAGCTCTTTCATGGGTTCCCTAATCTTTCTCTGATAATTCGGAAAAATTCATCCTGCCCTGATAGTATAGAAAAATTTACGGATAGAACCGATATGTCAGGCCCACTATAACCGAGAGACTCAATCTTTACCCAGTCCTTTTCAGTGGTAATAAGAAGTTCTGCGCCTGCCCTTTTGCTTTTGTCTGCAATGTCTTCCATATCTTTTATGGAATATTGATAATGGTCTGGAAACTCTTTAAAAAATACAACATCAGCGCCGGCATCGATAAGGGTGTTTCTGAAAGAATCAGGCCGAGCAATACCAGAAAATCCTGATATCCTGAGGCCATTAAGAACATCAACATTCAGTCTTTTTTGCTTTCCAGGTATTAATACTGCCTCTGGTATATGGTCACCAAAAAAAACGGGCTTTTCAGGAAATCTGTTCTTCAGAAAGGATTCAATCTCATATTCCGCCTTCCCTTTTTTATGCCTTGTCAAAATAAACATATCAGCCCTGGAAAGACTGCTAACAGGCTCCCTGAGAGGTCCAAGGGGAAGAAGATGGCCATTTCCAAAGGGTGACTCAGAATCCAGAAGGACTATATCCAGGTCCTTCTTTAACTTCATATTTTGAAATGCATCATCCAGTATAAATAATCTGCTACCATATCTTTTATTGGATTCAAGACATCCTAAAAATCTATTCTTGGATACCAATACAGGGACATCTTTCAACCTTCTTGCCATCATATAAGGTTCATCTCCACACTCTTCAGGTGAAGAGAAAACAATCCTTCCATCAGATACATGTAATACTCCATTTTTATGTGAGCCCTTATATCCCCTCGAAATTATGGACGCAGGATATCCCTGTCTTCTTGCCCATACGGCAAGCATAAAGACCATCGGGGTCTTACCTGCCCCACCCACAGTAATATTTCCTATGCTTATCACTTTGCCAGGGGCCTCTGTCTTTTCTATGTAACGAGAAATAGTTCTCCTTAAAAATACGCCTGCCCTATATGGTATGGTCAATGAGCCAAGAGTTAACAGACCTAATAAGGTGGGTTTCTGGGAATGGATTCTTTGCCAGTGCATAAAATGGGTCTACACCTTTTAACTTTTTGATCTTCCAAAGGGACATACCTTAATACAGATACCGCATATGGGTGCACCTATTTCAGGTAATTTGGCAAATTCACCTGTTACTTTATCAAGACACCTGGAAAAATAGAGTGCCTCATCCCTGTTTTTATATCTATCCTCTGTGCCCACACCTTTAATAGCGCCCGATGGACACGCATCCCTGCATTCTGTGCACTTACCACACCTGTTCTCAATGGGTTTATCGGGTTCCAAGGGAGAATTGGTAAGGATTGTGGCAAGCCTTATCCTGGGACCATGAGATGGTGTTATAATAAGAAGACTCTTTCCCTGCCACCCAATCCCTGCCATTCTGGCAACCGCCTTATGACTTATGGCACCATACCAGTTCTCCCTGTCAAGCAACTGGGAGGCAGGAATGGGAAGGCTCCTGAATCCATTGTCTTCCAGCAACAGGGCAATCTTTATGGCAATATGGTCAAGAAGCTGATTTACACTCTGATACACTGAAAAATATTCAGGAGTGGGCCTGTCAGTTATCTTTTCAAATATGGTGGCAGGGAGTCTCTTTGCAATGGATATTGCCCTTGTAAAGCCATCAAGCAGGTTTGAAGGAATCACCTTTGTTCCCATGAATGGCTCAAGATCAGCCACGCCAACAAAATCAATACCCATGGCTAAAACAGTTTCCTTTATCTTCTCCGTATCTATTTCATTCATTTTAATACTCCTTTTCCATACTTCTTAAACAGGCGTCTTTATATACTAACACTAAACCCGCGGGACGATGTATATCAAACCCTTCGGTTTTTATCCCTTTTTTCATAACTTACAGTTTTTAACAATAGATTAACCATTAATTTATGTCAAGTTTATGAAAACACAGGATAACTTATTATAGTGGATTTAGAAATTCATATTGATTATGATAGAATTATTGATTATAAGTAATCTCTTTTATCTGGAATGAGGAACAGAACCAATGTCAGATCTCAGTAACTGGAAAAAGAGGGTTTACTGCGGAGAGCCTGATAGATCCTATCACGGCAGAGAGGTGATCCTCATGGGATGGGTGGATGCCATCAGAGACCACGGGAATCTGCTTTTTATTCATCTCAGGGATAGGAGCGGTATAATACAGGTGGTATTTGATCCTGCCAGGAGTCAGAAATGTTACAGAATGGCAGAGGAATTGAGGGAAGAGTATGTAATTTCAGTCATGGGAACTGTGGCAATAAGGGAGGAAGGCACCCAGAACCCCAACATAAAGACAGGAGACATCGAGGTATTTGCCCTTAAAATGGAGATTCTTTCAAAGGCAAGAACACTTCCCTTTAAAATCACAGAAAAGGCCATGGTGCTGGGAGAAGAGATTACCAGCTCTCCTGAAAATGTGGATGAAGATTTAAGGTTGAGATACAGATTCCTTGACATCAGAAGGCCATCCATCCAGGACATTTTCATGATGAGACATATGATTATCAAGTGCATAAGGGAATACATGGATGAGATGGATTTCATAGAAGTGGAGACTCCTGTGCTCACGAAAAGCACCCCGGAAGGTGCAAGGGATTACTTAGTTCCCAGCAGGATACACAAAGGCAGATTTTATGCCCTGCCCCAGTC
>JALVMZ010000570.1 GCA_027032655.1 Desulfobacteraceae bacterium | reverse complement strand
GACGAAGCCCTCCCGCCATTCGCTACAACAAAGACCCGGACAGCCCATCAGGTGGATGGTATCTTCCTTGAGCGGCTTTATCAGGCACCAAATTCCAGATAATTTAGTAATCAGTAACATTAAAGTTGCTCACTTCATCAATACGATAATTTGGTGCCTGATCAGCAGTGAGCGGAGCCATGGATGGCGTAGCGAATGGAAGCGAAAGGACGATACCATCCACCTGATTTTTTCCATATATTATATTATGTTCAATCATAATGATCATAATTTCCATAAGTTAGTATATTTCCTATCAATTAATCCAGAGAAGAACCAAAAAAGAGAATACTCCGCAGGCTACCCTTTTCATTGATTTACATGGCTGTTATTTATTATGATAGTCATAAAAATATCATTGATTCATTATCATGAAAATCAAGACAGATGAAAATGATGAATACAGGATTCCAAGGGAAAGGATGGTAAAGACCCAGCTTATTCCCCGGGGGATAAGAGATAAGGATGTGCTGAAGGTAATGGGCAGGATTCCCAGGCACCTCTTTGTGGATAAGGATTCACGCCATGAGGCATATAATGATCATCCTTTACCCATTGGATACAATCAAACCATATCACAGCCCTATATGGTGGCATTGATGACCCAGGAACTTGAACTAACCGGGACTGAGAAGACCCTTGAAATTGGAACAGGAAGCGGTTATCAGACAGCAATCCTTGCCGAACTTTCCAGAGAGGTTTATACCATTGAAAGGGTGGTTCCCCTCTTGGAGAAGGCAAAATCACTTCTCCAATCGCTGGGATATGAAAATATCTTTTTCAAGGCGTTTGATGGCACCCTTGGATGGGAGGAACACGCCCCTTTTGATGCAATTATTGTTACAGCAGGTGCACCAAAGATACCACAACCACTGATGGATCAGCTTGCAGATGGAGGCAGGCTGGTAATCCCGGTAGGGGACCGCCTTACACAGGAGCTCATAAGGGTTACCAGGCAAGGGGATGAATTTAAGAGAAAGAATCTTGGTGGATGCAGATTTGTTGACCTCATCGGGGTTCATGGCTGGAAGGAATAAAAAGATACTCTTTTATGGAAAATATACTATTAAAGTTTTTAAAGGGCATCCACTCCATTAATCATCCAGTATCAGTTCTCAAGGGAATAGGAGCAAAGCGGGCATTATCCCTCCAGAGAAGGGGGGTGCATACAGTTATAGATGCCCTCTTTTTGATTCCTCTCAGATACGAAGACAGGACAAAGATAATCCCAATTCGCATGGCTGAGGAAGGAAATACCCTGATTGTAAAAGGAATAGTGAAGTCATCCGGAGAGTCTTTTATTTCAAGGAGAAGAAAGATATTCAGGATTGAGATAGATGATGGAACAGGAACTCTCCATCTTGCCTGGTTTAATTACAATAAAAGACATATGAGAGCACTTTCAACCTTAAAAGGAGAGATTCTATCTTATGGGAAGATTACGAATATGTCTGGCAGTAGATATATGTTTCATCCCCGTTTAATCCCCCCAAAATCCTGGAAGCCCTGTTATTATCCCATTTACCCAAAAATAGAAGGTATTCCGGAGGAGGTTCTGAGGAATGCAATTAGAGATGCTGTCTCAAGATTCAAAGAAGATATTATTGATCCAGTGCCCGAATGGATACCAAAGGAATTTAACCTCCCTGATTTAAAAGACACCATAAGCCAGCTACACGACCCGCCTCTCAGTTATACCCTTGATCAGTTAAATGCCATGGAAACTCCATTTCATAGGAGACTTATCTTTGATAATCTGCTCCTCTTCATTCTGACATCTTCATGGCTCAGGGAGAAGAGGTTTTTAACAGATGCACCGGAACTCAGGTCCCCCCGGGAGGTTATTAAAATGGCAGAGGAATATCTGCCGTTTGATCTTACCGGAGACCAGATAAAGGCGATTAAAGAGATATGCAGTGACATAAAAAGGCCATATCCCATGAACAGGTTATTGATGGGAGATGTGGGATGTGGAAAGACGGTTGTATGTGCAATATCTGCCTGGATATGTGCGTTAAATAAAAGACAGTGTGCAATAATGGTGCCAACGCAGATCCTTGCAGATCAACATATGGAGTATTTCAGCTCTTTGCCAGCGGAGATGGGTTTTCGGCCTGTTCTGATTAAAGGCAATCTGAACACAAATGAAAAAAAGCGAATATATTCCATGATAAATAAGGGGAGCTACAATCTTGTTATTGGCACACACTCACTTATTCAGGAAGGTCTTCATTTTAAAGACCTTGCCCTTGTTATTATAGATGAACAGCACAGGTTTGGATTGAGACAGAGGATTGACCTTACTCTGAAGGGCAAATCTCCACATCTCCTGGTTATGTCAGCAACACCAATTCCGAGGACCCTTTCCATGACCCTTTATGGAGATATGGATATTTCAATAATAAAGGAATTCCCGCGGGGAAGAGGCGTATGCAGGACAGAGATAGTGAAAAGAAGCAGAAAGAGATGGATTTATGAAGAACTGATATGCAGGCTTAAAAGAGGAGAGCAGGCCTTTGTTATATGTCCCTTAATTACTGATTCAGATGGAACAGGGCTTAAAAATGTCCTTGATATGACCTTTCAGTTGAAGAGGCTCCTTGAGCCCGCATATAGAGTTGGACTTATTCATGGTGCCCTGTCTTATGAAGAAAAGGCAGAGATAATGGATAAATTTAAAAGAAAAAAGATAAGTGTCCTTGTGGGGACCACGGTTCTTGAGCTTGGGGTGCATATTCCGGATGCAACAGTAATGATAGTTGAGCACCCTGAAAGATATGGTCTTGCCCAGCTCCATCAATTAAGGGGGAGGATAGGAAGGGGAGCGAAAGATTCAATATGTTTTTTAGTAATACCGGATAAATTAAATGATAAGGCCCTTGAGAGGTTGAAAGTGCTGGAAAAGAGTAATGATGGATTTTACATTGCAGAAAGAGACATGAAACTGCGTGGTCCAGGAGAATTTACCGGAGCAAAGCAGTGGGGAAAGACTGAGATAGATCTTGATCTACTTTTAAGACATATTGATATACTTGAAAATTCAAAGAGGATTGCGGATAGGATATTCGGTTCTGATCCATGGCTAATGAAGAGAGAGAATGTTTATCTGAGAATGCTCCTTGAGAGAAGACTCTCCCTTATCTCAGACATTGATAATGAATCTGTCACCGGCTACTTTTCTTAAAAGATTCGGATCTTTTCCAGATTAGTTGATTATTAAGTAAAATTTTTATAAGGGCTATCCGGGTCTTTGTTTCCGCTCAGAAGTCTCCCGGGCTGGTCTTTCAAAATTTTAGACAGGATAATCTTGATTAGGGGGTATGGCTGTGATATATATGCGGATTATTTTAAATTATTAAATAATATCAAGGAGAGTTCATAATGCATCATTTCAGGAGAATGGATAGGCTCCCACCATATGTGTTTCAGGTGGTGGATTCCCTTAAGATGGAACTTCGCAGAAAAGGTGAGGACATAATTGACCTGGGAATGGGGAATCCTGATATTCCAACTCCCAAGCATATTGTAAGTAAATTGGTTGAGGCAGCAAAAAAGGGAAGGAATCACCGCTACTCGGCCTCAGCAGGGATTACAAAGTTAAGGGAGGCCATCTGCAATTGGTATAAGCGAAGATTTGATATTGATCTTGACCCTGATACAGAGGCAGTGGTTACCATTGGTGCTAAAGAAGGACTTGCCCATTTAGTGCTTGCAACCATAAGCCCTGGTGATGTGGTATTTGCACCAAATCCCACATATCCAATACACCAGTACTCTGTTATTATTGCAGGTGGTGACTTGAGAAGCATACCCATTGGACCTGATAGAGACTTTTTTGAAGACCTGCTTACTGCAACAAAACAGACATGGCCAAATCCAAAGATGCTCATAATTTCATATCCACACAATCCCACTACAGAGGTGGTGGACAGGAATTTCTTTGAAAAGATAGTGGAATTCTGCACAGAGCATCAGATAATGGTAATACATGATTTTGCCTATGCTGATCTCGTATTTGATGGATATAGACCGCCAAGTTTTCTGGAAGTGCCGGGCGCAAAGGATATCGGTGTTGAATTTTTCAGCCTCTCAAAGAGTTATTCAATGCCAGGATGGAGGGTGGGATTCTGTGTGGGCAATCCTCAAATGATATCAGCGCTTAAGAGAATAAAGAGTTATCTTGACTATGGGATATTTCAGCCCATACAGATAGCAGCCATCATTGCACTTAATGGCCCTTATGATTGTGTTCAGGATATAGTGGAGACATATAAAAAGAGACGGGATACACTTGTGGATGGTCTCAATAGAGTAGGCTGGAATGTTGAAAAGCCAAGGGCTACAATGTTTGTATGGGCAAAGATACCTGAACAGTATGTTAAGATGGGCTCCGTGGAATTTTCTAAGATGCTTATAAAAACCGCTAAGGTTGCTGTTTCACCTGGAAGAGGATTTGGAGAGTATGGAGATGATTATGTGAGATTTGCCCTTGTGGAGAATCCCCATCGTATAAGACAGGCTATTAAAGGAATTAAGAGCATTTTATAAATGAGTCTGCCTTTTACATATCAGAAAGAAATAGAATAAGGAGCAATAGAGGTGGCACGAGATATCAATGTGGGAATTATTGGTTTTGGAACAGTAGGCTCTGGCACTGTGGATATATTAATAAGGAATCAGGAGATAATAAAAAGAAGGCTGGGTGTAAATCTGGTGCTGAAAAGTATTGCTGATATTGACATTAATCGAAAAAGGGATGTGATGGTTCCGGATGGGTTACTTACTGATAGGGCAGAAGATATTCTGGAGGACCCTGAGATTGATATTGTGGTCGAGCTGATAGGAGGTCTTAAGGATGCAAAGAGGTATCTGCTTGCCGCTATTGAAAATGGAAAGCATGTGGTAACTGCAAATAAGGCCCTCCTGGCTGAGCAGGGGAAAGAGATATATGAGCTGGCAACCAGAAAGCATGTAGGAGTGGCATTTGAGGCAAGTGTTGGTGGAGGAATACCTGTTATAAGGGCATTGAGAGAGGGCCTCTGTGCTAATAGAATAAGAAGAATTACTGGTATCCTCAATGGAACATCAAACTTTATTCTCACACGAATGGCAAATGAAGGACTTACATATGAAGACGCTGTGAAATCAGCAATAAGAATGGGGTATGCAGAGGACCCTCCAGATCTGGATATTAATGGCACGGATGCTGCACATAAGATAACCATTATGGTATCAATTGTGCTTGGTTCCCCTTATCCATTTGATGAGGTTTATAGAGAAGGTATAGATAAGTTAAGTCCGGATGACCTGAGATTTGCAGATGAGTTTGGTTATTCAATAAAACTGCTTGCCATATCAACTTTTTCTGATAATCGTGTCCAGGCAAGAGTTCATCCAGCAATGGTGCCCAAAGGTCATATACTTGCAAATGTTTCAGATGTGTTTAATGCGGTATTCATTGAGGGAGATTTTGTGGGGCCTAACCTGTTTTATGGACTTGGTGCTGGAAGGAATCCAACTGGAAGTGCAGTGGTATCTGATATAATGAGCCTTGCAAGACATATAAGCCATGGAGTAAGTTATTCCATACCACCGCTTGGTTATTCTGAGAACAGGAAAGAGAATTTTGTTGTGGAACCCATGGATTATCTGAACACTCCATATTATTTCAGATTTTCTGCCATTGACAAACCAGGGGTGCTTTCAAAGATATCAGGAGTCCTGGGAGATAACAATATCAGTATCCATTCTGTTATACAGAAGGGAAGAGAGATAAATGGGCCTGTGCCCATTGTAATGCTTACCCATGAGGCCAGGGAATCAGATGTAAGAAAGGCACTTTCTGTAATTGATAATCTTGATGTGCTGACAGATAAGACCGTGATGATAAGGGTGTATGGAGGATAGTTGTTGTGGCTGAAAAGAAGACAAAGTATATTATACTGGTTGGTGACGGAATGGGCGACTACCCAATTGAGGATCTGGGCGGAAAGACCCCTCTTGAAGTCGCAAATACTCCCAATATGGACAGGATAGCCAGCTGCAGAGTTGGTCTTGTAAAGACCATACCTGATAATATGTCTCCAGGTAGTGATGTTGCCAATCTCTCCATACTGGGATATGACCCTGAAAAATATCATAATGGGAGGGCCTCTCTTGAGGCGGTCAGCATGGGAATAAGATTAAAAAGTGATGATATCGCCTTCAGGCTAAATCTTGTAAGCCTTGATTTTAAAGATAACGGAAATATTTTGATGAAAAGCCACAGTGCCGGTGATATCTCAACAGAAGAGGCAATACCCATTATTGAAACATTAAAAGAGAAACTCACCTATCCAGGTATTTCTATATTCAGTGGTGTGGCATACAGGCATATTCTGGTATGGAATAAAGGCCCATTCGATATCCTTACCATACCTCCACATGATGTAATCGGACAGAATATGAGAGATTATCTTGAAAAAAGAGAATATAGAGCAATTACAGATATAATAAAGCGTTCATGGGATATATTGAGGAATCATCCGGTAAATCTCAAAAGACGCGAAAGTGGAATGAATCAGGCCAATTCCATATGGCTCTGGGGACAGGGAAGGGCCCCCAGGCTGCCAAAATTCTACGATCTTTATGGACTTCACGGGGGCACTATATCAGCGGTTGACCTGATTAAGGGTATAGGAATTTCTGCCGGTCTCAGGCCAATCCATGTGGAAGGTGCAACAGGATACATAGATACAAATTATAAAGGAAAGGCAGAAGCAGCACTGAAATCACTTGATGAGCTCGATTTTATTTTTCTTCATGTGGAGGCCCCTGATGAGGCAGGTCATAGTGGAGAGCTTGAGCTCAAGATAACGGCAATTGAGAGATTTGACAGAGAAGTGGTTGGCACTGTCCTGGAAGGGCTTGAGAAGTTTGAAGATTACAGGATAATGGTGATAAGTGATCATTTAACCCCTTTATCATTAAAGACCCACACAGATGAGCTAACACCATTTGCATGGGCAACATCCGCTGCATTAAAGAAGAATAGAAGAACATCGAGATTCTCTGAAGACTCCGCTAAAAAGAGTGGCATAATACATGACCCGGGCCATACACTGATTCGTTCTTTTTTAACGGATAGTCCATAGAATCAGCCAACTTAAAGCCATTTTGAATGTATCATCCCAGTGTTAAAATCTTTACTGGGGCATCATTGCCTGTTATATTTTTAGGACCACTATTCTGCCATGATTTATAGAGATTTAAAAGGCATTCAGATACAGGTATGTATTGGAGGGGCTGATATGGGAGAGATTAAAAGCACAATGGATATAATTATGGAAAAGGCAAAGGCATTCTCTGTATCAGAAGAAGAGAAAAAGGCCATAAAAGATAAGGATTTTGAAGAGCGCGTAAGGTCCCTTGTAAATAGGTTTCTTGAGGTAACCAGGGGGGGAGAGGATTTGCTTGAGGAGTTAAAAGAAATAAATAAGAGGAGGTCCATATTAAAAGTATTGTTTGAAGAGTGCAGAAAAAAGATCACTCTTGAATCTGACAATGGAAGGATTCTTGAATTGATAGGAGAATTCAGACCTGATGTTTCAGAGATTATTAAAGGAATAATAGATAATTATTTTAGTCTAATAAAAAATAAAAGAACTATCCGTGAAAAGGAATTGATTGATGAACTTGCCAGAGAGGGTATCACCGGAAGCGCCATAACCGTAAATCTAAATGCTGATAAAGAATGGAAAAAACTCTTTTTAGAGATTCATAAGGATTTTGATAAGGAGATACAAGAAACCATAACTGAAAGAGGTATTGGTGTGAACTTATAAATAGATTTAGAAATTTTTACCAGATTTATATGTTTATTACCTTATCAGCCAGTTGGAGAGATGTGACGATATCAAGCATATTGGTAGTTTCCCCCACCTGCTTTTTATTCAATAGATCAAAGTATCCGAGACATGTTCCACATACCAGTATATGGATACCTGATTCCTCTAATTCCTTTAACACTGGAAGTGCCTCTGCCCCTTCTATGGTTAATTTAACTCCATTATTTAAAAAGACCAGGCGCCAGAGCTCCTTTCCCATCTCCTTCAAGGTCTTTAAAAAATTTATCATTAATCCTGCACCCAGTTTGTCATCCCCGTGGCCGATTCTGTCTGTGGTTATCATGATAAGGATTCTCTTGTGTATGTCAGATTCTGCCTTTTCCTTCCCCCTATTTTTGCTGGGAACTTCAGTTGCCTTACCCTCAATTATAAAAATATCCTCTTTTTCTTTGATGGAAACCCCAAAATTTTGAGATTTTAAGAATCTTGAGACATTCTCCTTGGCCGCCTCATTATCAACTATGACCCTGATATGGTCAGGAGATTTGTTCTCGATTAACTCTTTTGTCTTCAGAACTGGAGCTGGACATGCAAGCCCTCTACAATCAATCTCATTACTCATTATTACACCTCTCTATCAGGTTATGCCTCGATTAATTTTAATGGTCTTTAAATATGATGATTTACAGCGAGATGAAATTATCTTTGCAAGAAGCCTTTAAGTCAAACAGGAAAAACCTATAATAAGTTAATGATTGATAGGAAGTAGCTATATAAATTATGAAGTGTATGAGATATTCTGAGACCTTGAATTTTCGATAAGAAAATTGAGAAGTGTCCTGCTCAAGGGTGATATAACTCTCCTTTTGTCTCTAATCAGGTAAAATCGTCTTTTCATTTTTAATCCTTTTATTCTTATTGCCTTGAGAATCCCTGCACTTATCTCAGTATTAATGGCACGAAGGGACAGAATTGAGATCCCTAACCCCGCCTTTATGCCCTCTTTTACAGATGTGGATGAACCTAATCTTGTTACCACATTCAGTTCGTTCAGCCCTTCTGGTAAAAACTTTTTTAAATAATCTTCAAATATTTTAAGGGTTCCAGAGCCGGATTCTCTCAGAATAAAAGGCATATCAAGGATATCATCAATGGAAACCCGATCCTTATTTGCAAGAGGATGTGATGAGGGAACTGCGAGGATAAGTTCATCTTCCCATAGAGTTCTTGTTATTATGTTCTTATCTTTGGTTTTTGCTCCCACAATTCCCATTTCAATTTGCCCATTTAATACCTTATTTTTTATCTGATCTGAATCTGAAATTGTGAGTATTACAGTAATTCCAGGATATTGTTCTCTGAATCTCCCGATCAGTTGGGGCAGAATATATTCCCCTGGAATGGTGCTACCTCCTATTTTAATGGAACCTCTTTTTACACCCAGAAAGGCTTCCATTTCCTGCGATATGGATTCTTTCATTTCAAGTAATCTAAGGGCATGCTGATAAAGTATTTTACCTGCCCTGGTGGGAGTTACCTGTCTTCCCAGTCGGTCAAGGAGTTTTGTTCCCACCGCCTTTTCAAGATTTGATATTCTTTCACTGACGGAGGCCTGAGCTAAGTAAACAGCCTTGGCAGCCTTTGAAAAGCTCTTAAGCTCAACAACTTTGCAAAATATCTCAAGGTGTCTTATGTCAAAATCCATAATTTACCTTTTAGCCGGGCTATAATCCCAAATTATGCATTAAATAGAAATAAGATAATGAAAAATGCCTCCAGATGTAGTAATAACAAAGGATTAG
>JALVMZ010000569.1 GCA_027032655.1 Desulfobacteraceae bacterium | reverse complement strand
CCCATGTGTGGCTTTTTTAGCAAATGGTATCTCCTGCTTGGTTCAATAAAAGGAGGACATTTTGAATTCTCCGTTGCATTAATCTTAAGCAGTCTAATAAATGTGATTCTATTTTTCAGGATTATAGAGAGGGCCTATTTTGAGCCTGAACCAGCTCATAACCATGAGCATCAGGAATCAATTGAAGAGGCGCCTATAAGCTCTCTGGTCCCTTTCATAATAACAGCAACTATCATAATACTTGTGGGTATTATGAGTGGGAAGATAATAGAGTTTATTATTAATCCTTCAATCCCTGTGGAATTTCACTGATGGAACAGATAACTTCAATAAGACCTCTGCTTGCAGTGCTCTCATCCCTGCTTGTAACACCGATTCTTGTATCCAGCCGAAATGAAAATATTCGGGAGGCATGGACATTTGTGGCAGCAGGGGTAAAGTTTATGATAGTCCTTTCCATGCTTCCTTTGATTCTTGATGGCCATGTAATCGTATGCAAACTTATTGACATATTTCCAGGGGTCTCCATTGGATTCAGGGTGGATGCCCTTGGTATGATATTTGGCCTTGTCTCATCAAGTCTCTGGATCATAACCTCTGCCTATTCCATAGGCTATATGAGAGGGCTGAATGAACACGGACAGACCAGGTATTTCTGCTTTTTTGCATTGGCACTATCTGCAACCATTGGGGTTGCTTTTTCTGCAAACCTCCTTACCCTGTATCTATTCTATGAGATGCTCTCCTTTGCCACATATCCCCTTGTAACACATCATCAGGATGAGGAGGCCAGACGCTCTGGCAGAAGATACCTCACCTATATCGTGGGGACATCCATCGGATTTGTTCTGCCTGCTATGCTGATATGCTATAACCTTACAGGAACACTGGATTTCACACAGGGTGGCATAATCGGTAATGCAGTCCATTCAAAAACAATTCTTGCAATCCTGATCCTGATGTTTGTTTTTGGATTTGCAAAGGCCGCAGTTATGCCTTTTCATGCATGGCTTCCTGCTGCAATGGTAGCACCCACACCTGTCAGCGCTCTGCTTCATGCAGTGGCAGTGGTAAAAGTTGGGGCATTCAGTATCCTGAGGGTTATACTCTTTATATTTGGCCCACAACTATTACTCAGGACTCATCTAAATGAAATGATAAGCTACATAGCAGCAATCACCATAATAGTGGGTTCTCTTATAGCACTGAGTCAGGATGAACTGAAAAGACGGCTGGCATTTTCCACCATAAGCCAGTTATCATATATAGTGCTTGGAGTTTCACTTCTCTCTGAAAAAGGTATTATTGGATCCATGTGTCATATTGCAATGCATGCATTTGGAAAGATAACACTCTTCTTTTGTGCAGGTGGTATTGCAGTCGCAACAGGCATAAAACACATAAGCAAGATGAAAGGCATTGGGAGAAGAATGCCATTTACCATGGGTGCATTTTTTGTTGGCGCACTCAGCGTTATAGGTCTTCCTCCCACAGGTGGATTTTTCAGCAAGTGGTATATGGTGCTGGGCACCCTGGAGGCACATCAGATATCCATGCTGATAGTTCTTCTTGTAAGTTCGCTTCTGAATGCTGCATACTTTCTGCCCATTGTGTATAATGCCTTTTTCTGTCCTGATGAAGAATCCCTGTTTGAATCAGGAATAAATGAGGCACCACTGTGGTGCCTGGTGCCAACAATTATCTGTGCAGTGCTTTCAATATTGCTGTTTTTTTATCCTGATATCTTTCTCAATCTCTCAATGCTCTCCCTTGGAATGGGGTAAAGGAGAGGGGATATGATGGAAAAGAAAAAAGAGTATCTTAAATTTCTGGAAAATCCAAAAAATATTAAACTCCTCTGGATATTATTATATGCCTCATGCGGATTTCTGGTCCTTTTGGACCTATTCATACCAAGGGAAGTGGCATTTGGATTTGATGGATTTTTCGGCTTTTATGGAATACTGGGCTTCATATCCTGTGCAGTGCTGATACTAATTTCAAAACTTCTTGGATTATTTCTGAAAGTAAGGGAGGATTACTATGACAGATAGGATTCTCCCTGCTGGAATTCTGATTCTGGGAAGCTTCATACTGCCATTTATCCATGGCAAAAAGAAGAACATATTCATAATACTACTTCCGGCAATAACCTTTTATATCATTTGGAAACTCGAACCCGGCACCTATCTTCAGGTGAAATTCTTTGGCTCTCACCTAACCCTCTTAAGGGTTGATAAACTCAGCAAGGTCTTTGGATACATATTTAGCCTTAATGCCTTTGTGGCCTTCATATATTCCTACTGGCTGGACGACGACTTTCAGCACATATCAGCACTCCTTTACATTGGTTCATCCCTTGGGGTTGTATTTGCAGGAGACCTTTTGACCCTCTATTTTTTCTGGGAAGGGATGGCGGTATTTTCCACATTCCTTATTCTGGCAAGGAGGACCGAAAAATCAAAATCAGCAGGTATGCGTTACATTATGGTTCACATATTTGGGGGACTATGCCTCCTTGCAGGAATAGTTATGTATATCCAGCAGACAGGTTCCATGGAGTTTAATTACTTCTCAGAAGCAAATACAGCCACATGGCTTATACTTCTGGGTTTTCTTGTAAATGCAGCCGCTCCCCCCATATCTGCATGGCTGCCCGATGCCTATCCTGAGTCCACCGTAACAGGAGGTATAATACTCAGTGCATATACAACAAAGACAGCAGTTTATACACTGGTCAGGGGATTCCCGGGCTGGAATATCCTTATTATTGTGGGCTGTATAATGACCATATATGGTATCATCTATGCCCTGCTTGAAAATGACATGCGGAGGATTCTTGCATACAGCATAATCAATCAGGTGGGGTTTATGGTGTGCGGCGTTGGGATAGGAACACAACTTGCTATTAATGGAACCGTGTCCCATGCATTCTGCCACATAATATATAAGGCGCTCCTCTGGATGTCAGCGGGGGCAGTGCTCTATATGACAGGCAGGAGTAAATGCACTGATCTTGGGGGTCTTTATAAGACCATGCCACTGACCCTTCTTTTCGGCGGAATAGGTGCACTTTCCATATCTGCATTTCCTGCAACAAGTGGATTTACAAGCAAATCAATGATAATAGAAGGTGCTGTTCATGAGCACATGGTCTGGGCATGGCTTGTGCTTCAGGTTGCATCTGCAGGTGTCTTTTTGCATGCTGGTATAAAATTCCCTTACTTTGTCTTCTTTGCAAAGGACAGTGGCCTGAGACCGGGTGAAACCAATAAATCCATGTTGATTGCCATGGGCATCATGTCATTTATCTGTATTTTCCTGGGAGTCTATCCCAAACCCCTTTATAATGTGCTCCCTTATGAAGTGCACTATAACGCATACCATCTATGGCATGTGATAACACAGCTTCAACTGCTCATGTTTTCAGCACTCGTATTTTTCCTTTTCCTGCCACTTCTCAAACGAACTGAAACCATATCCATTGACACTGATTGGTTTTATAGAAAAGGAGGAGTCATCTTTTATAGATTAATGGATAAAGGACTCAACACACTCAATGATTTGTGCGAGGAGGTGTTTGCAAAAAGGCTTGTGGGTTATATAAGGGATATTACTATCTCAGCGCCTGAGAAAACCACAACAACCCTGATGATGGCTGTGTGGAAAGCCAAAGGTCTTCCTGGAGAGAAGGTGAATCAGAGGAAGGAATTCCTGAATAATGGAATCAGAAGGGGCGCCCTTCCCATTGGTATTAGTGCTGTTATGGCGGTAATTTTTCTTGTGGTAATCTCTTTATTTTTATGATACTTATTAACCAAGTTGTGGAGAGCACAGACAATGGTAACAGTTCAAGATCTAAAAAATATCCTCATGTTTCAAAACCTGAATGATGATTTTTTAAATCAACTGATTCCTTTTATCCAGCACCATGAATTCAAAGAAAATCAGGTGATTTTTAAGGAAGGCGATAAGGCTGAAGACTTCTATATGCTAAAAAGAGGAAAGATTCTGCTGGAAGTTGAAGTCTCAGAATTAATAATAATATCACTGGGCTCAATTAAGAATGGCTATTCATTTGGCTGGTCTGCTCTTATTCCTGGAGCCCACTATACATCTTATGCAGTATGCGTTGAACCATCCGAGGTTCTGTCTATAAAAGGTGAAAAATTTCTGGAAATAATAAATCAGGACTCTTACCAGGCCTCTATACTCCTGTATGATATATTTAAGATACTGAAAAACAGACTCCAAAGGAGGACAGAGCAATTCTTAAAGGTCATGTCCAAACACCCGGATATTCAGAAGCTGCTGGGATTATAGCTGGGATTATGGGAGGCTCTCTTTTTTCATATTTGTAGGGTTTTGTTAGGGAATTAAAACTTTTATTATCTTGACAATGATATATCTTTTATGTATTTAATAATAAATTAACATAATATTCCTTATCTTTTTAGATATTTTATTAAAGGAGATTGTATGCCCAAAAAAATACTAATTGTGGACGACGAAGAGGATGCAATCAGCTTTATAAGTGCAGTTCTTCAGGATAATAATTATGAATACATAAGTGCGGAGAATGGGATCAAAGGTCTTGAACTTGCAAAAAAGGAAAGACCTGACCTCATCCTGCTTGACCTTATAATGCCCGAGAAGAGTGGAATTATGATGTTCCAGGAACTAAAAAAAGATCAGGAATTGAGGAAAATACCTGTGATTGTTGTATCAGGGGCATCGGAGGTAACCGGAGTTGACTTTAAGAATTTTATATTCAAACACATTGAAAAAGATGCTGAGAGTAATGAACAGAGCATGGCCTTTTTCAGGCCAGATGATTATATAGAAAAACCCATTAATCCTGATGAACTCATCAAGGCAATCAAAAAGACCCTGAAGGATTAAAATAAAAAGGATACACAGTGCCAGGCTTCAGTGTGAAACTGTGTATCCTTTGTGTTTTTAAACCACCATTTATTCAATTTAATCAGAATTCAAATTGAAATTGAACTCCTAATATACTCTCCTTTCCATAATCATATCTTACAAGATCTCCATTCTGTTTATTATCATCTCCCAAATCATAAATCATGAACTCAGGTCTCAGTGTGAAACCCTTTGCCAGCTCAATGGGAACAGAGATGCCATACATCTGGAGTTTATATTGAAAATCATCAACTGCTCCATCTCCGTTATCCCCTTCAATGTTTTCCCAGCCATATATGATATGAATTGTAGCTTTTGAATATGTATAACTTAGATCCACCCACCATCCAAGACACTCAGTGTCACTTACACGCCAGTTACCACTTCCATCCTGATATACTGTAGCATCACTGTTTACATGAAGATCCCCATAACTGGTATTACCCCAGTTCTGACCCCAATTAATCTCAGCCATAAATCCAAAAGGACCATACCCTGCCTCCATTCCCATAGATAGGACATAACTTATAACAGCATCATCACTGCCTGCCTGCGCCTGATCATAGGTCTTCTTCTGCCATGACATGCTGGGATAAAAAATAAGATTATCCATTGTTATGGTAGCACCAATGTCTATCCGGGGAATTTTGCTTTCTTCACTCGCAAAAGTAAGTCCTGGTGCAGAAGGATCCGCAGGTATCTGATCAGCATATCTATTATTCGGATCCTGAAGCAGGGTTATGGGAAAATCATCCACTCCATGCCCTGGATCAACCAGACTAACGGCCAGTTCAAAGTGGTCCTTTAATTGAAATACCAAGCCAACCTGTGGAGTCTCACATCCATTAAGATTTCCAAAGCCCTGACCACCATCATGATCTACATCATCACTATTTTTCCCTATCATCTGATCAGGTGTAAGAGGAGATAAAGGAGTGGCCATATGGCCTGCTACTATTTTAAAGGATGGGGTTATCTGCCACCATCCATAAGCCTCAAGAATATCAACTCCAGTGGCACCATTATTCCCTCCAAAACAGAGAGAAATAAACATCCCCACATTTTCTTCATTGCTCCAGTTTGCATGAATCTCAGAGAGATCCGGAACTTCTACCTCTAATTGACTCCAGTCATTCTCTGTCGGGGTGCCACCATGACGAACACCACCTGATATATTTTCAGCCTGTTTTGAATAATAGTAAAAGTCCGTATAAACACTTCCTCCCAGGTCAACATCACCAAATGCAGGAGATGAAAATACCACAGCAATAATTATAACAAGCCATAACCTTTTCATTCATTATCCTCCTCTGTCATGTTTTATTTTTCTTTCCAGTTCAGGAACTGGACCCACAAAACTGCTCCCAGTTCCACATCCTTGGGCTTACCTTTATAATCCATCTTTTTATCCGAGGTATTTAGTGCTGCAAATCCCCACCATCCTGCCTTTGGAACAGCATATGAAAATACACCATTTCTATCAGCCTTTATCACCTGTGTTATCATGTATTCGGTTGGTGCCTCGGCCTTTCTGTCCTGATTATAATACTCAACCTCCACCTCAGCATAGGGAACAGGCTTTCCATCCAACAGAACCACTCCCTGAAATAGATTCCCCGCATAAAGACCAAAGGGCCTGGTCAAAGGGACAATCTCTGTTTTAAGGCCAACGGGTCTGTCCCAGCCCTCCTCATCACCAAATGCTCCTACCACTGTCTTGGTATAATGAATTATGTAATGATCTTCAGCAGGCTCCCAGTATGGAACAGGCTCCATATAAAACTGGTAAACACCCGGCTTCCTTACTTTATACTGCATTTTCCATGCCTTGTGCCCCATCACTTTTGTTGGTTTCAGAGTATCAAGGAGATTTACCTCTTTACCCTCCCCTGTCATAACCCCAAATCTGGCAGGCCTCTGCAGATCCATTCCCTTCATCTCCATAGGGTGAGAAAATGAACATGTAATGGTAATCATGCTCTTCTGGGGGTTCATAATCATGCTATCAGATGGTATAACCATTCCAAAATGTGCATCCACATTTGATGCAAAAATCATGATAATTACAAAACAACTCAAATATATCAACCTATTTATGTCCCTGCCCATCTCATCACCTCCTGTTAGTTTTTAAAATAAAAGACCACAAAAATCTCTTTGGAGAATCAGTCCTTTGATTCCCTTTGAGACCTTCGTGGCCTCTTTTTTGATCAAGATAAAATAATCTTTCTATTTTTTCTTAGACTTAAAATAAAGGACTATCCCCATAAGCCCAAAAATATATCCGATTCCACCTATAATTTCAGTAAATCCAGGCCCCTTCTCTTCCTGTATCTGAGTGAGCCTATCATGAATACTCTTTAATCTTGAATCCAGCACTGATTCCATCACCTGCTTTATTTCATCCATTTCAACACACGGAGACTCTTTTAAAGTTGAGCTTTTGACTTTCTCTTTGACCACACTGGTTTTCTTTGACTTGCTTTCCACTTCTTTTAATCCTTTTAATACAAACTCAGCCCTGTGACCCATGGATGCAATGAGCACTATTCGAATTCCTCTTTCTGGTTCCATCTTAAAAGAAAACAACCCCTTATCATCTGTTTTACCTTTTAGTAAGAGCTTACCTGAGGGAAGATCATATACCTTTATCTCACCCCCCTTAACCTTTGTCTTACCAAAATAGCTCTCTGTATATACAGTGTTTCCATCTCTGTAGGCAAACAGATATACCCTGTGGGCAAATACAATATCTGTGGAAAACAAAAGAACAAGTGATAATATCAGTGATGTTATTATTCTATTTTTAATGTGCATAAACATCCTCCAATATCTCGGGTTTTACCCTCTTTAAAAATTTGACACAAAATGCGGTTATAATCCCTTCAACAATCATGATGGGTATATGGGCCATGACAATCAATCCTGCCACCTCTAAAAATGATTCACCAGTAAAAACAAGTGATATGGCAACCATTATTGCCCCCATAAATACCCCAGATGCCCCGCAAAGGAAAGCTGATATCATGGAGATTAATTGATTCTGGCTCATGATTGCAGATCTAAAGAGGTAAAAACACAAAACCGCCGGAAGTGCCATGTTTAATGTATTCACACCAAGGACAGTTATGCCCCCGAACTGAAATAATACTGTCTGAAGAAAGAGGCCAATCAAAATGGCAGGGAATGCAACCCATCCCAAAAAACATCCCATTAAACCATTTAAAATAAGATGAACACTTGATGGCCCCACAGGCACATGCACCAGAGACGCCACAAAAAATGCAGCGGAAAATATGGCTACCTGTGGGGTCTTCTCATATGCCATCTTTTTAAGTCCTATAGCCGTTCCTCCTGCACTCAGAACTGAACCACCAAGCAGAACAGGAGCAGACAATATACCCTCTGAAATATGCATATCTCACCTCAACAAAAAAGGCCACAAAGACCTTTTATCTGGCCTTCGTGGCCTGTACTTCCTGATAAGTAAATTAAATAGAGAGTTCAGGCTTCTTGCCCTGGTTTTGTGCTTGCTTTATATTTAAGAGATATCAGGATGTCAAGAAAAATATTCTTCTCTTATCCTTTTCATAAGATTCTCCACAAAATGAAGGTTATGTATTGTAGCAAGCCTTGGTCCTGAAATCTCACCTGCTATAAAAAGATGCCTCAGGTATGCCCTTGAAAAACTTCTGCATGTGTAGCAGTTGCAATCCTCATCAATTGGTCCGGGATCGTCCTTATATCTGCTATTAAAGATATTTATCCTGTCTTTCCCTTCTTTCTCAACCAGGAATCTACCTGTTCTCGCCATCCTTGTTGGCACAACACAGTCAAACAGGTCAATTCCGTATTTTATACATGTCCTTAGATCTTCAATCCTTCCAATTCCAAGGAGGTGTCTTGGTTTATCCCCGGGCAGGATAGGTGTGGTCCACTCCAGCACCCTGTGCATATCATCCTTTGATTTACCAAGAGAGCCACCAATTGCATATCCTGAAAATTCCATTTCAGAGAGGAACTCTGCGCTATACTCTCTCAGGTCTCTGTAAGCTCCTCCCTGAACAATTCCCCAGAGCACCTGTTCATCATTTTCCATTCTCTTAAACTCTTCATGTGCCCTTTTTGCCCACCTGTGTGTCCTTTCCATTGCCTGCTTCGTATATTCATAATCATGAAAAGGACTTGTGCACTCATCAAGCACAAGCACTATATCAGCGCCAATACTTTTCTGTATCTGAATCACATTTTCAGGTGTAAATCTATGAGTTGAGCCATCCCTGTATGAGATGAACTCAACCCCATCTTCATCAATCTGAACAAGCTTTTTCTTTTTCCTGCTGGATAAATGCCCTCCCTTATCAGGGTTCTCATCAGGGAATATACCAGCAATCTTGCCCACTCCATGCTCCCTTGCCACACCCAGACTGAATACCTGAAATCCTCCTGAATCCGTAATCACAGGCCCATTCCACCCCATGAATCTGTGAATCCCTCCCATCTGCTCAATCAATTTCTCTCCTGGCTGTAAGTGCAGGTGATAGGTATTTGCTATTATGACCTGGGTCCCTATCCCCTTTAAATCATCAGGACTTACCGCCTTTACTGCCCCCAGAGTCCCCACTGTTACAAATGCTGGTGTATGTATCACACCATGAGGGGTTCTCAGGATTCCCCTCCTTGCCCTTCCAGATTCTTTTATAACCTCAAAGGAGAACTTCATATCCCTGATTCCATATCTTTGATATTATCTTTTCTCATATTGATGCAATATCTAAATA
>JALVMZ010000568.1 GCA_027032655.1 Desulfobacteraceae bacterium | reverse complement strand
TGGCACGATTTGTGGACACCGAGCTTATCCCCAGGGCACAGGAGATTGATGAAAAGGGTGAGTTCCCGTGGGAGATGTTTCGTGCCATGGCAAAGATGGGGGTTTTTGGCATAAGATATCCCAAGGATAAGGGTGGATCTGGCGGAAATACCACACTTTACTGTATCATATGCGAAGAGCTTGCAAGGGGATTGATGAGTGTGGCTGCAATCACCGCCATGCAGTGTCTGATGGGGACAAACTTCCTCTTTCATTATGGCACGGACGAACTCAGGGAAAAATACTTTATGCCGGCAATGCGCGGGGAAAAGGTTGCATGTTTCTGTTTAACAGAACCTGAAGCAGGCTCTGACCTGGGAAATGTATCAACAAAGGCGGAGAAGACAGAGGATGGATATCTGATAAACGGAATGAAAACCTGGGTAACAAATGGGCCTGTTGCAGATTTCTATACTGTCCTTTGTCAGACAGACCCGGTCAAGAAATTAAGGGGACTGAATTTTTTCTTTATTCCGAGAGAAACCCCGGGCCTATCTGTCAGCAAACCCTTTGATCTGCTTGGAACAAGGACGACTCCCATATCAGAGCTTGCCTTTAATAATGTCCTTATCCCTCATGATCACATGCTGGGAAAAGAAGGTGAAGGACTGAATAATCTACTCTCCATCCTTTCAGAAATTAGGACCATGACTGCTGCCCTTGCAATCGGGCTTCAGCGAGCTGCACTGGATGACTCCATTCGTTATGCCCATGAAAGGGAACAATTTGGAAGACCTATAAGTAAGTATCAGATGATTCAGGCAAAGATAGCCAACATGGCAGTAATCCTTGAGGCATCAAAACTGCTTACATACAGGGCAACACATATGATTGATGAGGGGATTGACTGCCTTAAAGAAGCCACCATGGCAAAGTATTTTGCAACAGAGGCTGCATGTAAGGCAGGAGATGAGGCAACACGGATATTTGGGGCTTATGGATATTCCATGGAATATACGCCTCAGAGATATTACAGGGACAACAGGTTCCTCCTATATGGTGGAGGGACGCATGAGGTGCTTCAACCAAACATTGCAAGATGGGTAGGACTATAACCAGAATAGATATTCAGCCTGATATATTCAGAGTAGATCATCCCTATGAATTTCCATGGAAAAGATCTCTCAGTGAACAGGTCTTTGATAGATTGAGAGGAGCCATTATAAGGGGTGATATATCTCCTGAAGGAAGACTTGTGGAAAGCCGGATAGCAGAACTGCTTGGTATCAGCAGAACACCTGTGAGAGAGGCTCTATTTAAGCTTGAAAAGGAAGGGCTCATTAAGAGGCTCCCCGGTGGTGGTTTTTCAGTGGTGGATCTCACAGAAGAGGAACTTGAAGAGACCTTTGGAATAAGGAGTGTGCTTGAAAGCTATGCAGCAAGACTCGGAGCAATTAAATACCGGGAGGGTGAACTTGAACCCCTTGAGGAGAAAGTAAGAGAATTTCAATACCAATTAGATAATGGAAACATGGAACAACTCCTTAGCATAAATACCCAATTCCATGATATGCTTTATGCCCTGAGCAGAAGTCCCAGGCTTATCAGGATGATCAATGAACTGAGAGATCAGATATTCAGATTCCGGAAAATAATATTAAGAAAAAGAGAGACTGCCATTATCAGCAACAATGACCACAGAGAGATGATTGAGGCAATGAAAAAAAGGGATGCTGATAGGGTGGAGTCCCTGGTGCGGGATCACATCCTGAGAGGCAGAGAACTGGTCATGAAGAATCTTAGAAACATGAAAAAATAATCCCGTATATGGAGTTTTGAAATGAATATGAGTGATAAAAAGATCAGGGTGCTTGTGGCCAAACCAGGGCTTGATGGCCATGATAGGGGTGCAAAGGTGGTAGCCCTTGCCCTCAAGGATGCAGGTATGGAGGTAATCTACTCAGGACTCCATCAGACCATTCCTGCCATAGTGAGGCAGGCAATTCAGGAGGATGTGGATGTGATAGGTCTTTCCATCATGTCAGGGGCACATATCCCCATATGCAGAAAACTAATGAGCCTTATCAAAGAGGAGGGCTTGGACGATGTCCTGGTTGTGGTGGGAGGCGTGATACCCAATAAAGATATTCCAGTGCTGAAAGAGATGGGAGTGGATGGTGTGTTTCCAGGAGGGACACCATTTGAAGATATAATCAATTTTATTAAAAATAATGTAAAAAAAAGAAAATAATATGAAAGGGTGGCAAAATGGGCTCTGCAACTTACATAAAGGATGAAAAGGATGCAATAAAAGAGGTCATACTACAATCCGGGATTAAGATAAAACCCGTATATACCCCCAAAGATCTTGAAGAGATAGGATTCGATTATCAGAAGGATCTGGGAGACCCGGGGGAATTTCCTTTTACCAGAAGTCTTTATCCCTTAGGATACAGGAGCAGAAACTGGACCACAAGACAATATACGGGTTTTGGAACCCCAGAGGAGACCAACAAGAGATTCAAACTCATGATATCCCATGGTCAGACAGGTCTGAATGTGGCCTTTGACCTCCCCACACAGATGGGGTATGACTCTGATGACCCCATGGCAGAGGGTGAAGTTGGAAGAGTGGGAATGGCGGTTGATTCCCTTAAAGACTTTGAAATAGCCTTCAAGGATATACAGCTTGATAGAATTGGAACAGGTCTTACCATAAATGCCATTGCCTCTGTTATGCTTGCCATGTATCAATCGGTTGCTGAGAAATTCGGATACAATAAAGAACGGATATCAGCAACACCCCAGAACGACATCCTGAAGGAGATGATAGGCAGAGGAGCATGGATATATCCTGTTGAGCCGGCTGTTAGACTGATAGGAGATACCATTGAATATTCCATGAAAGAGCTACCCAGGTGTAATCCTGTTTCAGTTTGTGGTTACCATATAAGGGAGTCAGGTTGCACACCTGCGCAGGAGATAGCCTATGCCTTTATGATAGCCTTTACCTATATAGATAATGTTGTTAAAAGGGGATACCATGCAGAAGAGTTTGTGGGCAGGTTCTCTTTTAACCTGAATGTATTTGGCAATCTCTGGGAGACAGTGGCAAAATTCAGGGCCGCAAGGAAACTCTGGGCAAAGCTACTGAGGGAAAGATACAATGTAAAAAACAAAAAGGCCCTTTTCCTGAGAGGCATTTTTGGCGGCGGGGGCTCAGGCATGACAAAACAGCAACCCGAGAACAACATCGTAAGGGGAGC
>JALVMZ010000567.1 GCA_027032655.1 Desulfobacteraceae bacterium | reverse complement strand
TTCTGATTATGGGCCTTGCAGGTACGGCCCTTTCAGCAAACACAGTAGAACTTTCAACAGCAACAAGTGGCGTTTCATCTATCTATTGGGGACCAGTATTCTGCAATCCGGCAACCGGTGGCGCATCTGCATTTGTATTAACAGGTCCAATTTGGACTGATGGGGAAAAATTAGATGCTGGCACGTCACTTTATGCAATAAGCAATACAAGGACACAAACCAGTGATACGGAAATGCTGGCACAAAAACTTTTCTACGAATCAGGTGCTACACCAATTGGACCACCACAACTTGTTTCAGGTACCAGTACTACAGTAATCATATATATTCTGGGATCAGGAGCAGGAAAAGTTGGAAGTGGAACTGATTCAGGAGGCACTCTGTATGCAATAGATGGAGGCACAGGAACAGTTTACTGGCAAAAATCGATTCCTGTTTCAGGTTATGGTGCAGCAACTATAGCTCAAGCAGGTATATATAACTATGATAATTCAAACGGAACTCCATACTGTACAGCACCTATAACAATCGATACAGAAAGTTACACATCCACAAGAGGTGGCGCCACTATTTATGGAGTATCTGGTGCTTCTGTTTACTTTGCGGGCTCAAGTGTAGATACAGGCACTGGTGGTGTTTCAGTTTGGGCAAGGAATGCTAATACAGGAAATTATGCCACAATCGTTGGTGGAGCAGCATCTAATGTGACAGCTTTTCCTATTCAAGAATCCTTTTCTGGTGTAAGTGTAGTTCATGCTGCCCCGGTAATTTCTGGTGATAGTTTATTCATTATTGGATATAGATTCCCATCAGGTGCTGCTACAGGAGACGGAGGAAATACTATTTATCAGTTCGATAAGAATAACCTGCCTGGTGGTGTTGTGGCACTTGCAACCGTGAATCTTGGCGTTAACTGGAATGCTCAATGGATTCCCACACCATGTGTATCAGGAGGATCAATTTTTGTGGTTGACAATGCTGGTGGTGTTACAGCTTATAGAGCGGCTGATTTAGTAAAGCAGTATTATGTAAACTATTCAGGGACAGAATATGGTAGTGGAGTTACTGCCGCCCCAGTAACAAATGGAACATACATTGTTCTCTGCTCTTCAAGTTCAGTTTCTTGCTATGAACTTGACAATCTAAGCAGAGCAGCAACATCATCTGCAGCAAAATGGGGTTATAACTTTGGTCCATCCAGCAGATATCAGATATGGGCAACACCTGTGATTTCCAATGGTTATGTGTGGGTAGTGGTAAATGATGTAGTGGCTGATAATGCATATGCGTACAGGTTCAAGCTCAACTCCACTGATGGAGATGTCCAGCTCGTGGATATTCTTAATGATCTTGTTTATGGTAGCCCTGCATTTGTGGGTGGATCAAATCTCTGGGTTGCCACCTATGACCCGATTGTGAAGAAGGTATCCACATCAGGTGGTTATGGTTACAGTTACTGGCCACAGTTCAAGTTTGATGCAGCCAAGACAGGTAATAATACTGCACCTTCTGAGGAGGCTGTTCCTCCTGGTGGTGATACGGGATGCTTCATCTCCACACTGAAGTAGTAACAGCTAAATAGCTGAACAAAAGGAGAGGGGACGATGTCCCCTCTCCTTTTTTTATTAATTTTTTCTTTTCAAATTCATTAATTCATGTTAAAATATCTTTAATTTTACCAATGATTTTCCCTCCTTATATACTTCTTATGGGTTGAACTAATCAGATTCCTGTGATAATTTACCAGCCCTATAAATAGATACCATTGCTGGAGAATTCATATGAGATTCGATAAGGATATAATAAAAAAGACAAAAGAGACTGCAAACAGGTTATTTGGTAAAGGGATCCAAATGGACCCACCATATCTGCTATGGAAAGAATTTGACAAAGATCTGGCAAATGATCTGTCGGTATTTATAACAGGGAATCTCTATTCAAGATCAGTGCTCACATTACAGGAAAGACAGATGATTGCATGTGCTATGTTATCCGCACTCCGTGCCCATGATGAACTAAGACTCCACATTAATGGAGCACTCAATGTGGGTTGTGATCCCCGAAAACTTGCTGAAGTATTTTTCCAGCTTGCAACCTACGGAGGGATGCCCTCGGTAAATGAGGCACTGAGGGTATTGAAGGAGGTGCTGGAAGAAAGAGGAGAGTGGCCTATAAATAGTAAGAATGAATAAGTATTAAGGTTTAATAAATGATCGTTTTAATGAGAACTATGGTTTTGAAATAGATTATTAAGACCTTTGGACTATCACCTTAGGGTGACATAATTGGTGGAATTCTTAGTTTTCATAAGAAAAGATAGAGGTAATAAAACTAATTGTCATGCTGAGGGGTGTAACCCCGAAGCATCTCAGAGATCCTTCGGGTGTCTTTCAGACACCCTCAGGATGACAAGAGGGAGCGAAGACATTTGGATGTAAAGTAATGGATATCTAAAGCTTTCAAAAAGGAGGGCTTGTAAGGTGAGAGGACCTGGAAGATTAATAAGAGAAGGAAAGATTCAGGGATATAAAAATATATCCTCTGTCCACGAATGGCAGGAGGGAAAGGCATATCTCCTGGCAGATGAGATAGAGTATGAAGGCAAAAAGGGTTTTGTAATTACCTATTATAATCCACCAGTTCATCAGGTGGGAAACCCCGGACTTGATGCCTACCTGGAGGCACTTAAAAGGATCGATGGCATAAAAGAGAACCATGATTATGTTATATTGTATGGTGCAAATGATCCTGTCCATGCAGGGGGTGATCTAAAAGAGAGCCTGAAGAACCTTGATAAGACCCTTGAGGCAAAGGAAAGAATGATAAAGGAAGGGAAAGCTCCTGAAGAGATAGATAAACTCTATGAATGGGCAGATAATAGAATAAAAAAGGGAGTAACCCTTCATCATTCAGTAAGAAAGATAGCAGAAAGTCTGAGAGTGGTAGCAGTTTGTGGGGGAGGCACAAGATTTGGTGGATCAGCAGAGATACCCCTTATGGCAGATTACATTGTTGGGGATTCAAGGAGCGGCATGTGCTTCAGTGAGGCAATGATAGGGTTGATTCCTGGATGGTCTGGTGTTGCAAGGGCAGTCGTCAAAGCAGGAGAGCTGAATGCAAGATACATGGCCATGACATCAAGGGAATTAAAGGCGGATAAACTGAAGCAGATAGGCATATACAACACAGTGGTTCAGATACCTTTTGACTTTCCCAAAAGACCAAAGGGAGGTGACCCTGATGACAAAAAGAGATA
>JALVMZ010000566.1 GCA_027032655.1 Desulfobacteraceae bacterium | reverse complement strand
AATGCATCAAGGGTGGTGTGCATACCTGATCCCAGGGCAGGAAACCCTCCATTTACAGGGGTTCTCAAGGCCATTGAAAAATACAGGGTTACAATAGTGGTGGGTGTTCCCACAATATACACAGCCATGGCCAATCACCCACTTGTTGACAGGTTTGATCTTTCATCAATAATTGGATGTGGTTCAGGTGCAGCACCACTTCCTGTGGAGATAATAAAAAGGTTTGAAGAGAAAACAGGTGCCATAATATTTGAGGGGTATGGTCTTACAGAGACATCCCCTGTAATTACAATAAATCCCACTGACATTGAAAAGAGGAAGGTGGGCACTGTGGGGCCACCTTTACCCGGAACAGATATAAAGATTCTGGACATAGAAACAGGCACTAAAGAGCTACCAATGGGCATGGATGGAGAAATAGCGGTTTCAGGCCCCACAGTGATGAAGGGATACTGGAAGAGACCAGAGCTCAACTCAGAAATATTCAGGGAGATCGATGGGAGACGCTATTTTTTAACAGGAGATATTGGACACTTGGATGAGGATGGATTTCTTGTGATTACGGACAGGAAAAAGGACATGATAATTGTGGGGGGATTCAATGTTTACCCAAGGGATGTGGAGGAAGTGCTATATACTCATCCAAAGGTTGCCCATGCAGCAGTAATAGGTGTGCCAGATGAAAAATCAGGGGAAAGGGTAAAGGCATTTATTCAGTTAAAACCCGGGCTTAAGGCCACTGAAGAGGAGATAATTGAATTCTGCAAAACCAGAATGGCAGGATATAAGAGGCCAAAGGAGGTGGAATTCAGGGATTGTCTTCCCATGTCAGTGGTGGGGAAGATATTGAGGAGGACGCTAAGAGAGGAGGAGCTTAAAAAGAGAAGAGGGAAATAAATAAACTTTATTAAAATGGAGGTTAAAACATGAATATACAGGTAATAGGAGTTGTGGGAGCAGGACAGATGGGCTCAGGTATAGCCCAGGTGGCATCCTCTGCTGGACTCTCTGTTATAATGAGTGACATAAATGATGATGCCCTTAATAAAGGCATTTCAATGATTGAGGGGAGTCTCAAAAGGATGCTTAAAAAGGGGAAAATTACAGAGGATGATATGCAAAATATCATATCCCGAATAAAGGGGACCACCTCAATTGAAGATATGAAGGGGGCTGATTTTGTGGTGGAGGCGGCAACAGAGAATGAGTCCCTTAAGTGCAAGATATTCTCTCAGCTTGACGAATTATGTAAAGAGGAGGTGATTCTTTCAACAAACACATCCTCCATATCCATTACAAAGATCGCGGGTGTCACCAGGAGACCTGAAAAGGTAATTGGAATGCACTTTATGAATCCGGTTCCTTTAATGAAACTGGTTGAGATAATCAAAGGACTTGCAACATCAGAGGACACCTATGAGATAACCAGGGATCTGGCAATTAAGATGGGCAAGACCCCTGTTCCTGCAAATGATTCTCCGGGATTTATAAGCAACAGGATTCTGATGCCAATGATAAATGAGGCCATTTATACTCTTTATGAAGGAGTGGGCAAACCCGAGGATATTGATGAGGTGATGAAACTGGGCATGAATCATCCCATGGGGCCACTTGCACTTGCGGACCTGATTGGCCTTGATACATGCCTTGCCATAATGGAGGTGCTCCACAGGGGCCTGGGTGATGACAAATACAGACCATGTCCCCTTTTGAGGAAATATGTGGATGCAGGATGGCTTGGAAGAAAAACAGGACGGGGTTTTTACAGGTATTAATAAATGATTGCAATCATAGATTACAGGGCAGGAAATCTCACAAGTGTAAAGAGGGCATTAGATGCCCTGGGGGTGAAATCCATAATCACTGATGACCCTGAATTGATAAAGGGTTCAGAAAGGCTGATCTTTCCTGGAGTTGGTGCTGCAGGCAAGGCAATGCAGGACTTAAAAAAACTTGGTCTCGATATAGCCCTGACCCGGGCATTCAATGAAGGGAAACCAATGCTGGGTATCTGCCTTGGTATCCAGATAATTATGGAATTCAGTGAGGAGAACAGCACCTCATGTCTTGGGTTAATCCAGGGGGTGGTGAAGAGATTTCCCCCGGATATGAAAGAAGAGGACGGCTCCAGGTGCAAGGTCCCGCATATGGGCTGGAATGGGCTTCGGGATATAAAATCACATCCTGTTTTAAGGGGCATTCATCAGGATAGTGAGTTCTATTTTGTTCATTCATACTATCCTGTCCCATCTGATGATGGAGTGGTCCTGGCAAGGACAAAATACGGGATTGAATTTGCATCAATTATTGGCAAAAAAAACCTTATTGCTGTTCAATTCCATGTGGAAAAGAGTGGAAGACCGGGACTTCAGATACTTTCAAATTTCTCAAAATGGGATGGTAAGTTTTAAATTGAATTAACTAATCACACGGTGAGATTTTAAGATGTTGAGCAGGAGAATAATACCATGCCTGGATGTGAGGGATGGAAAACTCACAAAGGGCATCAAATTTAAAGGCAATGTGGATATAGGGGACCCTGTTGAGATGGCAGAGTTCTATTATGAAGAGGGCGCAGATGAGCTGGTCTTCTATGACATTACTGCATCCAGCGAGAGAAGAAACATAATGATTGATGTTGTAAGGAGGGTTGCTGAGAAGATATTTATCCCTTTCTCTGTGGGAGGGGGTATCAGAACCATAGAAGATATGAGAGAGGTCCTGCTGGCGGGGGCCGAAAAGGTGAGTGTAAACTCTGCTGCCATCAGGAATCCAGAGATAATAGCTGAGGGTGCAAAGGCCTTTGGAAGTCAATGTATAGTATTGGGTATGGATGTAAAGAGGGTAGAGCCTTCTCCTAAAATACCCAGCGGATATGAGATGGTAATTGATGGTGGCAGGACATATGTGGGGATCGATGCCATTGAGTGGGCCAGAAGAGGTGAAGAGCTGGGTGCTGGTGAGATATGCCTCAATTCCATAGACGCTGATGGAACCCAGGAAGGTTATGAGCTAAAGCTTACAAGTCTCATCACATCCGCTGTAAATATCCCTGTAATAGCATCTGGTGGGGCTGGAAAGCCAGAACACCTCTATGATGTGCTTACAAGAGGTGGAGCAGATGCAGCCCTTGTTGCATCCATAACCCATTATGGTAAATATACGATCCGTGAGTTAAAGGAGTTCCTGAGTTTAAAAGGGGTCAAGGTGAGAAATTACTGGTCACATTCTATTAGATTGAATATTTTTAAAATAT
>JALVMZ010000565.1 GCA_027032655.1 Desulfobacteraceae bacterium | reverse complement strand
CTATTTCCATTGAATCCGCATCCGGTCCCGCAATATCAAGTGCCACCTCCCTCCACCTGTAAAAAGTCTTGCATATTTCGTCCTGAGCAGCGTGGAGATTCCTCCACAGTGTGGTTATCTCTTTTTCTGCATTAACTGGCATGTTTCACCTCCTTGTTAAATCCTAAGACCAACACGGTATCCATCATGGACCGCGCTGGACATATTACGGGGGACAAGTGCATCACCAATAACAAACAGTTCAATTCCCTCTGATTGAACCACATCTTTGTGGCTTTCATTTGCCTCTCTTTCAGAAATTATGAAGGTGTCACATTTCACAGGGAATCTGTATCCATCATATGTCCTTACAATCACCTCTCCTGGTGCCACCTCTTCAATATCACAATCATTATAGGCCTTAACTCCATTTTGCCTCAGATATATCATGTATCTCCATTTAAAAGAGGGATTTACATCAAAACCAGCGGTTCTCTCTTTACCCACCAGGGTTACCTTTTTACCCTGTTTTGCAAGCTTCAGGGCACATCCTATACCAGGTTTTCTGTTGCCCCAGACAACCACATTTTCACCCACTTCCACTTTATCAGCCATTACATCAAGAATATTTACTATCTTTGCACCCTCATGTATCTTTGCCTTCAGCTCAGAATATACCGGACCGGTTGCAAGCACTACAGTATCAGGCATCTCATCCTGTATGGTCTCCGCTGTTACCTCCTCTCCTAAATGAAAATTCACACCATACTTCTTACACATGGTCATCTGATAATTAATGCATGTCATAAGCTCGTCATCCCCGTAAGGGGCCTTGGATGCCTCAAGGATGGTGCCCCCCGGCTCATCCTTTCTGTCATAGACATGGACTTCATGACCCCTCTGGGCTGCCACATATGCGCATTCAAGTCCTGCAGGTCCTGCTCCCACAATCATCACCACCTTCTTTTCATCCTCCTTCACCGGCTTGGGATAGAACCTCTCATCATGTTCATGGGCACAAAGGGGATTTATGTAACATGTCATTGGTGCATCTCTAAAGAGCCTGGCAAGACATAGATTGCATGCAACACAATGCCTTACCTCATCTTCTCTTCCTTCAAGGACCTTTTTGGGCATCAGAGGATCTGCTATCATGGATCTGCATATCTCCCACATATCAAGTTCACCTGCAGCAATGGCCTTCTCAGGAAAATGGGGCAGGAATATCCTGTATGCCATTGTAATTGGCACCTTTACATGCTCCTTTGCCCTCTTTGCCAGATAAAGCCATGAACCCTGGGGCACATCCCTGCTTATCACAGGAACAATGGACTCCTGCCATCCTGCGGTTGCACTTATATAATCCACTCCTGCCTCTTCCGCAAATTTGTAAGTCATCATTGACTCTTCAGGAGTATTTCCCCTCACATCATCAAGCAGTTCCTCTGCGCATAACCTTATGCCCACCGGTATGTCAGGCCCTACAGCCTCTTTTACCCCCTGAATTATCTCAATCATTGCCTGAGACCTTCCTCTTATATCCCCACCATATTCATCAGTTCTCCTGTTTGTATAACTTGAAAGGAAGTTTGATATGAGATAACCCACAATACCTGATATCTCTATCACATCAAATCCTGCCTCAACCCCCCTCTTTGCAGCATCAATATGCTGCTGGATCATCTCCTTTATCTCCTGCTTTGTCATCTCAAACATGGGTTTGAATACCCTGAGCCTCTGGGGGACAGTGGAAGGCCCGTGTCCGCTCTCCACATTAACAGCTCCAACCCTTCCACAATCCATGAGCTGAAAACCAGCTATGGCCTTTTCACTGTGAATAGCATCTGCAATTCTCTTCAGGCCCGGTATGAACTTGTCATCCCATGCCGCAGCCTGTCCCACATATCCCTGGCCCTTTCCTTCGGGGTCCATATACACGCCCTGCATAAAACACATACCACCCACAACACCTTCTGCCCTTGCCCTCATGTATGCAACATCAGCATCTGTGATGAATCCATCCGGATCATTGAAGTTGTCCTCTGTTGCAGCATACTTTATCCTGTTGGGAATAATAAGGTTTCCTATCTGGATGGGCTTGAATAGATTCGGGTATTTTTTGGCCCCGGGATATGATGAATAATCCCATTCAAATAACTGTCTTGCCATTGCCATCCTCCTTATAGAACTTTTGATTGTTAATATTGTTTTTATTCTCTTTTATGCCCTGGGTCAGCACAGCAGGATTTCTGAACCCCTCAATCATGAGATTAAATATCTCCTCCAGATTATCAAAAAGGGAATACTTCATTCCCTTCAACAACCAGCGGGTCACAATGTGGTCCATTGTGCCCACAAATATATCCCTTGCAAGATAGGAGTTCAGGTCTTCCCTGAATTCCCCCGTTCTTTTCCCTTCATCAAAGATCTCAAGCAGATAGGCATAAAGCCTTCTCACATTGGAATAAACCTGGGTTTTCATAAAATTGGCATTGGTCTTAAGAAACAGATAAACTATCTTTGCATCAAGTGGTGCCTTCTCAATCCTCCTCAGGTTCCACCACAGGTATTTCCTGAGCTTATTAATGGCACCATCAATACCGAACATCTGGTCCTCTAAGTCCTCGATAAGCTCAGAAACCCATAGCTGTGGAATGGTCAGAAGAAGGTCCTCTTTTCCCTGGAAATACTCATAAAGGGCGGCCTCTGACAGACCTGCCTGCTTTGATATATCAGAAATAGTTGTCTTCTGATATCCCTGCTCTGCAAAAAGTCTTTTGGCTGATTGTATGATTCGAGACCTGGTATCCTCTTTCTGATTTCTGTTTGCCATAGATCAACTTAGTGATATTAAATAATTTCTACTGATTTAATAGCCCATCAATATAACCAATTGATTTCTTTAATATTATTTTCCCTATTGTTATTTTATATTTAACAATTAATACCTTATTTATTCATATAATTTTAATTATTTTACCAAAAACTGGTTTTAAACCCCGAGATATTTATCCTATTACTAATAAATACCTATTAACATTTAGAAAATAACTTATCGATAATTCAAGATATAATTGATAAGATGAATTTCAGACTTTTAATTTACTTAATACTATTAGGTAGTTCTATTGTCAATAATAAAATGAGAGATTTCGTTATCAGGTCTAAAAAGTGAGGCTCTTCTCCACTTATGAAAAAGCACCATGTCAATAGAAAAACTTTATATTAATAAATATCTGCCCGACCGAAGCCACAAATTAATTGATAGAAAATATACT
>JALVMZ010000564.1 GCA_027032655.1 Desulfobacteraceae bacterium | reverse complement strand
CAATTCCAGAACTTGTAAAGGGGCTCAGTCCTGATGGATTTGAACAGGCAGCCCGTGCTATCATGACAACAGATACCTTCCCCAAGATAAGTTCTTTTACTGGTGATCTGGACGGTATTAATTACAACATCCTTGGTATAGCTAAGGGTGCAGGAATGATAATGCCTGATATGGCGACCATGCTGTGCTTTATTGTAACGGATATCAAACTGGACCGAGAAAGATTGAACCAGGCACTCTTTGAGGCAGTGAACTGCACCTTTAACCGTATAAGTGTGGATGGGGATACAAGCACAAATGATATGGTGGTCATGCTTGCAAACGGGGCTGCTGGGAATAAAGGATTGACCGAATCCCAACTCAAGGGATTTAAGATTGGTCTTATAAAAGTAATGGAAGATCTCTCTGCCATGATTGTAAAAGACGGGGAGGGAGCAACAAAAGTCATAAAGGTTATGGTCAAAGGTGCCGTATCAGGGGATGATGCACTCAAAGCTGTAAGAGAGGTTTCAAACTCACTCCTTGTAAAAACTGCTTTCTATGGAGGTGATCCAAACTGGGGACGAATCATGGCAGTTCTCGGCCGTTGCAGTATAGAATTTGTGCCTGATAAGGTGGACATCTGGATAGACCATATAAAGATAGTTTCAGGTGGAATAGGGAATGGCAGAACAAATGAGATTGAAGCATCGAAGCAGATGTCCAGCAGGGAATTTTCTCTTACAATTGATCTTAATATGGGAGATTGTGAAGAACACATGCTCACCTGCGACCTCACTCATGGATATGTGGATATCAATGCATCTTACAGGACATAGGAGGTGGTAAAAGGTGATATCTGTAATTATGGCGGGTGGCTCAGGCACAAGATTCTGGCCCCTCAGCAGAAAATCAAGACCAAAGCAGTTCTTAAGCATCTTTGGAAAAGACCCTATAATAATTGAAACCTATAGACGAATAAAGCCCATATCCCGGGAAGAAGAGACTCTCTTAATTATTAACAAAGAGCATAAAGATCTGGTGGAAAAATTATTTCAGAATACCAGAGTCAGGATAATTGAAGAACCTGTAGGGAAAAATACATGTCCCTGTATTGGCCTTGGTTCAATAATAGCCAGGCACATGGAATATAATGACCCAATGGTATTTTTACCTGCTGATCATTACATAGAACATCCTGATATCCTCATATCTTCAATAAAACACGGCGCAGAGGCGGTAAGTTCAGGCGGTATAGCAACCATAGGAATTGTGCCTGACAGGCCGGATACCGGTTATGGTTATATTAAAAGGGGAGAAAAGATAAATAATTCAATATATCAGGTTGAAAAATTTGTAGAAAAGCCAGATATTCAGACCGCAAGGAAATATCTGGAATCTGGCAGATATTACTGGAATGCAGGTATTTTTATAGCAACCCCTGATACCATACTTAATCAGATTCAGAGGCATAACTCAGGGCTCTTTAATGCATTAATGGAGCTTGAACATGCCCTTAAAAAGGGACAATTCCAGAGCGTGATTGAGAGAATCTACCCTGAGATAGAGTCCATATCCTTTGACTATGGAGTTATGGAAAAGGCAGATTGTCCTGTTTATGTGGTTCCATGTGACTGCGGGTGGGCTGATGTGGGCTCCTGGAATGCACTATACAGACTTAAATCAAAGGAGCATGACAATAACGGTAATCTTATAAAAGGAGACACCCTGATAATAGATTGCAGTAACACCTTTGTGCACAATAAAAATGGTCCTTTTATTGCCTGTGTGGGACTTAAAGACTGTCTTGTTATTCATACTGATGATGCCATTTTGATTGCCGATATAAACAGATCACAGGAAGTAAAATCCGTGGTTGAGTCATTAAAAAATTCAAACAGGGAGGATCTATTATGAATCCGAACATATTCAGGGAATATGATATAAGAGGTAGGGTCCCGGAAGACCTGAACAATGATACAGTTCATAAACTGGGGCTTGCCATTGGAACCTATTTTTATAAAAACGGGGTGAGCAGGGTGGCCCTTGGAATGGATTGCAGAGAAAGCTCACCTCCATTTAAGGAGATTCTATGCCAGGCACTAAATGGCTCCGGGATTGATGTGATAGATGTGGGAATGATTCCCACGCCAGTGCTCTATTTTACACTATTTCATCTCAACCTGGATGGAGGCCTTCAGATTACTGCAAGTCACAATCCACCAGAATATAATGGCCTGAAGGTATGCCTGGGGAAGACCACAATCTATGGAGACGAGATAAAAGAGATATACAGAATTGGAGAAAAGGGGGTATTTCATCAGGGAAACGGCAAAACTGAAAATATGGATATTAAAGGGGCTTACATTGATACTATAGCTGAAAATATTAAACCAGGGCCAAACAGGATAAAGGTCATAGTGGATGCTGGAAATGGAGTTGGTGGTCTTGTTGGACCAGATATATACTCAAGGATGGGAATGGAGGTTCAGAGGCTCTTTTGCGAACCTGATGGAAGATTCCCCAATCATCACCCGGACCCAACTGTGCCTGAAAACCTTGAAGAGCTGATTAAAAGACTCAAATCCGGTGAGGGAGATATTGGAATCGCATTTGATGGTGATGCTGATAGATTGGGGGTAATTGATGGCGATGGTAACATAATATATGGGGATCAGTTAATGGTGATATTTTCAAGGGAGGTGCTGGAAAAGACGCCTGGTGCCACTATAATAGGAGAGGTAAAATGCTCCCAGGTCCTCTTTGATGATATAGAAAAACACGGGGGCAGGGCACTCATGTGGAAGGTGGGACACTCTTTAATCAAAAACAAGATGAAAGAGGAAAAGGCGCTTCTTGCAGGTGAGATGAGCGGACACATCTTTTTTGCAGATAGATACTACGGATATGATGATGCCATATATGCTGGTGCAAGGCTCTTAGAAATCTTAAGTTATAAAGGCACTGACATAAGGGAACTTATCTCCGACCTGCCTCAGATGGTAAATACCCCGGAGATAAGACTTGAATGTCCTGATGAGATCAAATTCGATGTTGTAAAGAAAATAGCCGAGGAATTCAAAAAGGAGTATCGGGTTATTGATATTGATGGCGTCAGGGTAATATTTGATGATGGATGGGGGCTTTTGAGACCATCAAACACACAGCCTGTGCTTGTGCTCAGATTTGAGGCCCGGAGCAAAGAGAGACTTGAAGAGATTCAATCAATGTTCATGGACAAATTGAATAATATGTTGAGTAAATATTCCAGATAAAATAGTAT
>JALVMZ010000563.1 GCA_027032655.1 Desulfobacteraceae bacterium | reverse complement strand
GTTCAGGCACAAGCGCCCTTCATCTGGTTTTAAAGGCCATGGATATTGGGCCAGATGATGAAGTGATAATCCCGAGTTATACATGCACTGCCCTTTTGAATGCAGTTAGATATACTGGAGCCCATCCAGTTTATGCTGATATCAGTCCACACAATCTTAATATCAATCCTGACGACATCAAAAACAGAATCACTTCAAAAACAAGGGCAATTATTGTGCCCCATATGTTCGGATATCCTGCTGAGATGGAACGGATTGTCAACATCGGATTACCTGTTATTGAAGACTGTGCCCAGGCACTGGGCGGAACATATAATAACAGACCATTGGGGAGCTTTGGAAAGGTAACGGTGCTCTCCTTTTATGCCACCAAGGTCATAACCACAGGTGAAGGAGGCATGGTTCTTTCTAATTCCATTGATCTGATTGATAAAGTGAAAGACCTCAGGGATTATGATAAGAGGGGAGACACAAAACTGAGGTATAATTATAAAATGACTGATATTCAGGCTGCAATTGGAATTGTTCAAATGGGACGCCTGAGTTCGTTTCTTGAAAAGAGGAAACAGATTGCCAGGAAATATATGGAAGGAATCAGGGAATTGCCTTTTGAAACTCCTGAATTTAATCCAGGATGCACCTTTTATCGTTTTATACTAAAGTGTGAACCAGAAAATGCCGACTTTATAATTGAAGAGATGAAAAAGAGGGCAATAGATTGTGAAAAACCCATTTTTTTACCTTTACATAATATATACTCTTCAGATAACACTCTATTGCCTGTAACAGAGGATGTTTACAAAAGATGTATATCCATCCCCATATATCCTGCACTAACAGACACAGAAGTATCATGGATTATGAAAAATCTAAAAGAGGTGGCGGAGGTTGTAAAACTGTGATGCCCTTTAAACAGGATTATGGGAAGGTTATTAATACACTATATTTTCCACTTCTAATTTTATGCATATTTTCTCTTCTTCCATGGACAAAATTCTATCTTGCCAGGATCGGAAGTAGATGGCTTCATATCATGATAAGCTCCTTCCTTATATCATTCTCTCTGACCCCTATTTTTAGACATATTGCTGTAATATTAAAGATTCTTGATATACCTGATAGTAGAAAGCTCCACAGGGAACCCACTCCTTTACTTGGAGGAGCATCACTTCTTATTGGCTTTTACATTGCCCTTCTGATAAATGGGATATTCTGTCCAGAACTATGTATAATAATGGCTGTATCTTTTATAATCTTCCTATCAGGACTTATAGATGATATAAGGGGACTAAGTGCATCTACCAAACTGATTATTCAGATATTGGGATGTATCATTTTGATCCTCTCAGGTATCACTCTGAGGGTGGTGCCCATATTTTTAGGTCTATTTTCAACCATTTCAAATGCAATAATAACCATCATATGGATTGTTGGAATAACAAATGCAATGAACTTTTTTGATGGCATGGATGGACTGGCCGGGGGGCTTGGGATAATACTCTCTTTTTTTCTTGGATATGTGGCTTTTGAGACATCTCAACCATTCCTGGGATGGATATCAGTATCAATGCTTGGTGCATGTGCGGGATTCCTGCCATTTAATTTCATGTGGAAAAGGAATGCATCAATCTTTCTTGGTGATAGTGGAAGCACTTTTATAGGATTTACCCTTGCCACCATTGCAGTTTATGGACACTGGTCAGAGACAAGCGCAGTGGTATCGCTTGTGTCACCAATCCTGATATTCTGGGTGCTGATATTTGACATGGTTCATATAACTGTAGAAAGGATTCTATCCGGCAAAGTAAAGAGTTTTAAAGAGTGGATTGATTATGTGGGAAAAGACCATCTCCATCACAGGCTTGCCAGGGCCCTGGGTGGAAACAAGAATGCAGTGATCTTTATCTACTCCCTTACAATCTGTCTTGGTATAAATTCAATGGTTCTGAGGGGGGCAACCTCATTTGAGGCCCTGCTTCTGATTATCCAATCCATGCTCATAGTTCTCATTGTAACCATACTTGAGCGAAAAGCCAATGGAAGTGTTAATTAACTCCCACGGACAATAATCCATGTTTTATCTCCCAATTATTACATTCGTATTTCCTGAAGCATGAAAATACTATAAGATATGCCAAAGCAAATCAGGGTTATGGATATCAGAACAATTATATAAGGCAGGACCACAAGTATGCTCTGGGAAATGGATAGTGGATTCTTGAATCTGGAGGCAGATAGTCTTTCAAATTGACCCATCAGGACCAGTGATTTTGGTGTGCTCCGGAATGGATCAATTATTATTGATGTGGTTTTGGAGTATATCACCATTGGAGAGAACAGGGATATTCCCTCTTTTATCCGGACATTTCTTATAAGGGCCTGTGCTGTGGTTCTCTCTTTTCTATCCACAGGCGAAATGGTATCAGCGATTACATTTGCCCCCAATGAGACAAAGAAGGAAAGAAATATCCAGAGTGCAACCGAGGCCAGGGCAGATGTGGCAATACTTCTGAATATAATGGAAAATAAAATGGCAAGTCCCATCCAGAAAGAGATATAAAATATACTGATTATGACAAAAATTATGAGCCTCAGGATCTCTTCTACCCCTGGGACGACTCCAAGGATAGTAAGACCAAACCCTGAGATGACAAGCACAATGCTGACCACCATGATGGAGATCAAAGTAACTCCAGCAAAAAATTTCCCATTTATCACTGCATCCCTGTAAATCGGTTGAGAAATGACCTTTATCAATGTTCCCTGAACCCTTTCTCGATTTATTGCATCAAATCCAAGCACAATCCCGATGAGAGGACCAAAGAATCCAATAAACTGTGCCATACTGAACAATGCTCCAGGTGTGCTGTATAGCATCAAAAAGATAAACCCCGGTCTCTGCCCTTCAATGTTCTCTCTCAGGCTTATGCCCGCCATGTAGGTGGTGATAAAACTAACCATAGCAATGAGAGCAAACAGTATCACAAACCGGTAACTGCTGAAGTGATCCGCCAGTTCTTTGCGATAGATGGCACCAAGTCCACTCATCAGGATACCTCCTGGAAATATTTCATATATATCTGCTCAAGTGTATATTCTTCCTCTCCTATTCCAAGTTTTTCTTTTGCAAGCTCCTCAACCGTTCCTGTTGCAACCATCCTACCATTTATCATTATACCAACTCTATGGGATATCTTCTGGACCTGAAACAGGTTATGAGAGGATATAAGGACTGTGATGTTGTGCTCTTTGTTCAGGGTCTCGATGAGT
>JALVMZ010000562.1 GCA_027032655.1 Desulfobacteraceae bacterium | reverse complement strand
CAAGGAAATTAGAAATACCGGAATGAAGAACGGATACATAAAGATAAGGGGAGCCAAGCAGAACAATCTCAAGGGGATTAATATCAATATCCCTTACAATCATCTCCTTGTTATCACAGGGATGAGTGGCTCCGGGAAATCCTCTCTTGCACTTGATATCCTCCATGCAGAGGGTCAAAGGCGTTATGTGGAGACATTCTCTCCCTATGCCAGGCAGTTCATGGAGAGGATGGACAGTCCCAATGTGGATCGTATCGAAAACATCCCCCCTGCCATTGCCATTGACCAGAAAGAGCCCATCCGCACCTCCCGTTCCACTGTGGGCACAATGACGGGAATTACAGATTATGCAAAGCTCCTATTTGCCCGTATTGGAATACTCCATTGTGAAAAATGTGGAAGATCCATTATACCATCAGACCCCCCAGCAGTATGGCATACCATAAAAGACACAAAGCACGGTGAAGAGCTCATAATAACCTTTCCCTTTGAACTGAAAAAGGAGGATATGGAGAAGAGTATAAATTATCTGATGTCACATGGATTTACCAGATTCCTTATGGCATGGGAGATATGTGAGCTTGATGGGATAGATAAATCGGACAAAGAGATAATTGATGTAATTTCAGATAGACTGCTTTTTAAACCCTCCCATCAAAAACGAATTATTGACTCCATTGAGCAGGCCTTTCACATGGGAGATGGAAGGCTCAATATCTGGCTCAGATCCGAAAAGTTGATGCTCTCCTTCAGCAGAAGACTTGAATGCCCTTATTGTAAGATAAATTACAAAAGACCGAATCCCAATATCTTCTCCTTCAATACCCCGATTGGTGCATGTGAGAGGTGTAGGGGATTCGGAAGGATAATAGATATAAATCTTGATCTCATCATCCCTGATAAGAGGAAATCACTTAAAAACGGGGCAATAAAACCCTGGGGCTCATACAGAGATGGAAAACTTGAATTCTATGACCTCATGGAATTTTGCAAAACACACAGGATACCCACTACCGTCCCCTTTGAAAGGCTAAAAGATAAGCATAAAGAAATGATTATAAACGGAACTGATGATTACTATGGAATTAGAGGATTTCTCAACTGGCTTGAGACAAGGAAATACAAACTCCATGTCCGGGTGTTCCTGTCCAGATACAGGAGCTATGTGATATGCCCTGAGTGCAACGGCACCCGCCTTAAAAAGGAGGCGCTTCTCTACCATATAAATGGCATGGATATCTCCGGCTTCTATTCAATGAGTGTGAATGAGGCATGGGAATACTTAAATGGAATTGAGATTCCACTGCATGATAAACCATCCCTCCTGGTCCTGGATGAGTTAAAAGAGAGGATAAGATACCTCAGGGATGTGGGACTGGGCTATCTCACGCTGGACAGGCAGTCCCGCACCCTTTCAGGGGGCGAGGTTCAGAGGACAGCCCTTGCATCTGCCCTTGGCTCATCCCTTTCAAACAGCCTCTATATTCTGGATGAGCCAAGTATCGGCCTTCATCCAAGGGACACCCACCGACTTATTGAAATACTTAAGAGCCTGAGAGATATGGAAAACACTGTTGTTGTGGTTGAGCATGATAGAGACATCATTGCCCACAGTGACCTCATGCTTGACCTTGGCCCCAGGGCAGGGGACCAGGGGGGCAAAATCATGTATTTTGGCCCAACACCAGGTGAAAATGGCTCACTTACATCCCAGTATATAACAGGTAAAAAGCACATCCCTGCACCTGAAAAAAGAAGAACCCCTCAAAAAGACAGATGGCTGATTGTGGAAGGTGCAGAAGAGCACAATTTAAAGAAAATCACAGTAAGGATTCCACTTGGTCTATTTGTGGGCATAAGCGGGGTATCGGGCTCTGGGAAATCCACCCTGGCAGAGGAGATAATATACCGTGCCATAAAAAGGATAAAAGGGCACGGAGTTGAGCTACCCGGCAGATTCAGGGCCATAAAAGGATATGACCTGATAGATGATGTGATTTTAGTGGATCAGAAGCCCCTTGGAAGAACACCCAGGGGAAACATAATGACCTACATGAAGATAATGGATCCCATAAGGAGGCTCCTGGCAGATACCCCTGTTGCCAGTGAAAAGGGGCTCACTCCTTCTCACTTCTCATTTAATGTATCAGGGGGTAGATGTGAGGCATGCAAGGGTGCTGGCTATGAAAAAGTGGAGATGCAGTTTCTATCTGATGTATTTATCACCTGTCCTTTGTGTGGTGGCGAGAGATTTAAAAAGGAGATACTGGAGGTAACATTCAATGGGAGGAATATTGGTGAGATATTCAGACTAACAGCCCGGGAAGCCATTGAAGTATTTAAAGATTACCCAAGAATAACTGAACCCCTGGAATATCTCTGTGAGATGGGTCTTGGGTATCTTACCCTTGGTCAACCCATAAACACACTTTCAGGGGGTGAGGCCCAGCGTCTTAGACTGATCCGCCTGCTGCAGCCAGAATCACTTCTTAAAACCAATCTCATTATACTGGATGAACCCACCACAGGGCTTCACTTTGAAGACATAAAAAGGTTGATAAGAATGCTTCAGATACTGGTGGATAAAGGCAATACCCTGCTTGTAATTGAACATAATATGGATGTCCTGAAATCTGCTGACTGGATTATAGACCTTGGTCCTGAAGGTGGTGAGGAGGGGGGATATGTGGTCTCAGAAGGACCACCAGAAAAGGTGTCAGAATCAACTGATTCATACACGGGTAAGTTTCTGTCCCTGGCATTAAAGGGGACTCCAGTCCAAATACCCTCTTCGTCTAAAACAAAAATCAGAGGGGAAATTAAGACAGAAAAAGACAGGGGTGAAGCCCCAATCACCATAAAAGGTGCAAGGGAACACAACCTCAAGGAATTAAATGTTGAGATACCCAAACACAAACTCGTGGTAATAACCGGGGTCTCAGGCTCTGGTAAGTCCACACTTGCGTATGACATAATCTTTTCAGAGGCAAGGAGAAGATATCTTGAGAGCATTACCCCCTATGTGAGACAATATGTAAAGGTCCTTGAAAGACCCGATGTGGACCTGATTCGGGGACTGCCTCCAGCGGTGGCAATACAGCAGAGGATGGGCACCCTGAGTGCCAAATCCACTGTGGGCACCATAACCGAAATATATCACTTCATGAGGCTTCTTTTCAGCAAACTGGCATCAGGTAGCTGTCCCCAGTGCGGTGGAATGCTCAAAATTCTCACAGTGGATGAAATCATAGGACTTATAAAGAGAAGATTCAAAAACAGACCATGCCTTATTCTTGCACCAAAGGTAGCAGCAAGAAAGGGATTCCACAGGCAGATACTTATGAGGGCAAGGTGGAAGGGATATAAAAAGGCAAGGATAGATGGAACCATTATGCCAGTAAGAGATGTTCCACCACTTAGCAGGTATCAGGATCACAGCATTGAGATTGTGGCGGGAGAACTCCCGGCCCCCCATGCAGATGAGATAATAAAAACCGGGCTTGATGAAGGCAATGGAAGGATAATTGTGCTCACTGAGGATGGAGAGGAGACGGTGTTCAGCATTAAAGGCATATGCGCCAACTGTGGCGCTGGGGTAAAGGAGATGGACCCCAGGCTATTTTCCTTTAACAGCAGATACGGTGCATGTCCTGAGTGCGAAGGATTCGGGGTAATAAAAAGAGCCTCATCACAGGAGCCAATTACATGCCCATCCTGTGGAGGGAGCAGACTCAAGGCAGAGGCATTATCAATCAGGCTTAATGGCTTTAATATATGGGACTTAGCAAGGATGCAGGCAGACACCCTGTTCGATACTTTAAATAAACTGGATTTCAGGGAAGAATACAATCCCATAGTAAGGCCCATAATGAGGGAGATACTACCCCGACTCAGATTCATGAAAGAGCTCGGACTCGGGTATCTCTCCCTTGATAGAGCAGGTAATACACTATCAGGCGGTGAGACCCAGAGACTCAGGATATCGGCACAGCTTGGCTCAAATCTATCAGGTGTCCTATACATCCTGGATGAGCCCACAATTGGACTTCATCCAAGGGATAACAGAAGACTGATAAAGGCACTTCAGAGATTAAGGGATAGAGGGAATTCACTCTTGGTGGTGGAACACGATGAAGATACAATTCTCTCAGCAGATCATGTCATAGATATTGGTCCGGGACCAGGGGGGAAAGGTGGCATGGTGATATGCACAGGCCCCCCATCAGAAATATTAAAAGATCCATCATCAGTAACTGGAAAGGCAATAAGGGAGTCATCTCACAGGATCACATCCAGGTTGAGGCCCTTAAATGGAAATGGGCAGATTGAAATAAAAGGTGCCACATATCACAACCTGAAGGGAATTGATGTAAAATTCCCTATCGGGACTCTGATCTGTGTTACAGGGGTATCCGGCTCGGGAAAGTCCTCACTCCTGAAGGATACCCTTTACCACGAACTGAAAAATCTGCTCTCTAAAAAGAGAAACAACACCAAAAGATGTAAAGCGGTAAAAGGCTGGGAGCAGATTGATCGTGTGCTTGAGGTTGACCACAGTCCCATAGGTCTAACACCCCGCTCTGTTCCTGCAAGCTATGTGGGACTGCTCACGCATATAAGGAATCTCCTTGCGAGCACACCCCTTTCCAGGTCAAGGGGGTATGGGCCAGGGAGGTTTTCATTTAATGTAAGAGGCGGAAGATGTGAGGCATGCAAGGGACAGGGCTCCATCAGGGTTGAGATGAGTTTTCTACCTGAGATGTATGTCCATTGTGAGGTGTGCCAGGGAACAAGATTCAATCCTGAAACACTGGATGTGCAATACAGGGGCAAAAATATTGCTGAGATACTAAACATGACATTTGATGAGGCACTTGAGTTCTTTGGCCCCATTCCCTACATAAAAAGGGGAGTTAACCTTATATGCAGGGTGGGACTTGGATATCTGAAGCTGGGACAACCAAGCCCCACACTATCAGGTGGTGAGGCACAGAGGATAAAGCTTGCAAAGGAACTGATAAAGCCATCTTCTGGGAAAACTCTTTACATACTTGATGAACCAACAACAGGTCTTCATATTACGGATATAAGATATCTGGTGGATGTTCTCCAAGAACTGGTGGATAGGGGTAACACTGTTGCCATAATCGAGCACAACCTGGAGATAATAAAAGAGGCGGACTACCTAATTGATCTGGGTCCTGAGAGCGGGGACAGAGGCGGATACCTGATCAAGACCGGCTCCCCGGTGGAATTTGTAAAAAGACCAGGGAGATCTCACACAGCAAAATCCCTCAAAAAGTATATGAATAAGTAGTTTAACTACCCATCTAATTAATAATTGAAATCAATTCTATAGAGGCTACTCGGTTTGTTGTTTCCGCTCAGAAGCCCTTCCGCCATTCGCTATAACAAAGACCTGGATAGTCAACATTTGCCAATACTATCACCATAACAGGTGGATGGTATCTTCCTTGAGCGGCTTTATTTTTTTCTGATACATGGATGTTAATCAGAAAAAAATCAGCAGTGAGCGGAGCCATGGATGGCGGAGCGAACGAAAGCGAAAGGACGATACCATCCATCTGATAAATCATAAATAGCCAATGAATTTGTAGATTATTTAGGGTATAATTAATTGATGGCGAGATTAAAGATAACACCATGGGATGTAAACAGTGTCCTGAAACATATATCCTTTTCAGACAGGATATGCTCTGATGGTGAGTGTTGTTCCTTTGACTTAGATGACCCTGCCCTTCCCTCTGATTTCAACCCTGATATCCTTTTCTGGATACTTGAATACAAAAAATACCTTAAATCCTATGCACACTATATCCTCAGGCTGGGATGCCCCCATCTTAAAGTGCGTTTTTCCATAAAAGAAGAAATACTCATAATTGAATCCTTCTGCTCGATTTACCAAGATCGCGACACCCAGTGCAGGGAATGGGGTGAAAAGATAAAATGCAACTTCAGGGAATATGTGGAAGAAATACAAAGGGATGGGTTTTACAGCTCCCTGTTTATCATGATAATCAAAAAAGATGCCTACATAAAAGAATTCCCATTCCTTGACAAATTTGACCTCATCAACAGCTACCCTGAACTGAACATATCCATTATTAAAAGATTTATCTCCAATTCCATATTCCTCCCCCTCCCTGCCTCGAAAGAGATACTTCCCTATATCTAAGCTCTTCTGTATTGGCCTTTTAACTTTTTAATTTCTTTGTTTATTTCATCAATAACTTCTCTTTGGAGTTAATGGATTTCCTTTGGTTTTGAGAAATTCTGAAAGATAGATTTGTTGACATATTTAATATCCATTCTTTAGCCATGATTCTGCCTCTTTCTCCAGTTCAATAAATTTTGTTTTAAATTTATAGCTCTTAGATTTATCTGCCTTTGCAAGACCAGACTTAATTAAATATGCATTCACAAATATTCTATTTTTAAGGTAAATATAGCCCTCCACAGTAGTATCATTTAGGATTTCACCATTTTCAAAGCGTAAAAACACCTCTTTCCTTAAAAGATATTCTCTTAAATATATTAACACATTTTCTTTTTTAATAACTTTAACCCCCAGAAATCTAACCAATAAACCAGTGTTAACTCTGATAGTATGTTCATCTACAATATCTACAATTCTGTAAAGCCTATCATTTTTAAAATTAAATTTTTTGGGGTCAATCTTAGGTTTTGCATCCTTTATTCTTGGTGTATAATCCACCTTATCGATATAAACCGCGTCTTTCCTCTTAGATATGGTTATATTATTAAACGAAGGAAACATGTCTTGCTTCAATCCCAGCTTATGTTTTATTATTTTAATGAATTTTTCACTTATCTCATAACCAATAACATTTCTTTGCAATACCAACCCCACCTTTACTGTTGTTCCACTGCCTAAGAAAGGATCAAGGACCACATCTCCCACAAAAGTATACATTTTTATTAACCTTTTTGGTAATTCATCAGGGAACATTGCTTCATGCTCTATCTGCCTTGCACCTCCAAAATACCAGTGACCATAAAAATATTCCTTCCATTCTTCTTTTGATAATTTTGACTTTTCTTTTATTTCTTTATTAAACTTCTCAACTCTCCCTGGCTTTTTAAAAACAAGAACAAATTCATAATCAATTTCAATCATACCATTTGGAGGATAAGGATATGACCCCATTACATTCGCCCCACCTGTGGTGTTCATAGTAGTCTTTTTCTGCCATATAATTGAGCCCATGTAATCAAAACCTATCTCCTCACACTGGGATATAAATTCTGCATGGAGAGGAATTACTTTATATCTCCCATAAATTATTGAGCGAGCAAATTGATCTCCAATATTTATACACAATCTCCTCCCAGGTTTAATAATTCTATGGCATTCTTTCCAGACTCTAAAAAGATCTTTAAGATATTCGTGGAGAGTTTGCCCATATCCAATCTGCCCATTAACTCCATAATCCTTGATATGCCAATAAGGGGGAGAAGTAACAACCAGGTCTATACTATTATCATCAATTTCAATCATCTTTCGGCTATCACCAATTATTATTTTTACCCAATTTTCCATTTCTCCGCCTGGCTAACTATCTATTTATTAAAAATGCCATAATTTATTAAAATATGTCCATTATTTTTTCACATTATCTCATATTTTAATTAATCAATCAGACTTCATATTTAATTAAAAATTCTTTATACTTTTAAAATGGCGAATTTAAAGATAACACTATGGCATGAAATACCTTAAATCCTATACACACTATATCCTCAGGCTGGGATGCCCTCATCTTAAAGTGCGTTTTTCCATAAAAGAAGAAATACTCATAATTGAATCCTTCTGCTCGATTTACCAAGATCGCAACACCCAGTGCAGGGAATGGGGTGAAAAGATATACTCCAATCAAATCATTAACCTTAACCACCTTCTTCATTTAGGTGTAATCAACTAAAGATAATGTAATCCTTTACAAAATAGCATTTTCTTAGTATTAAAAGTTATATGACTCTATTTAGTGTTGATGAAAACAGATGTAAAGGTGAAGGCATATGTGTGGATGAGTGCCCTGCCCGAAATATTGTAATTAATGAATCCACCGGCCTGCCTGAGCCCATACCAGGAGCAGAGGAATTCTGCATTAATTGTGGACATTGTGTCGTGGTATGTCCTCATGGAGCCATCTCCCACAGGAGCATGTCACCGGATGAATGCCCCCCTGTGATAAAAGAGCTCACCTTTAACCCCGAACATGTTGAGCACCTCTTAAGGGCCAGAAGGTCCATTCGCACCTATAAGAAAAAGCATGTGGAAAAAGAAAAGATAGAAAGACTTATTCATATTGCCAGGTATGCCCCATCAGGGCATAATCTCCAGCCAGTAAGATGGCTTGTTATTTATGATTCAGACAGGGTCTCACACCTTGCATCCATTGTAATGGACTGGATGAGAGAACTTATAAAACAAAAGAATCCTCTTGCAATACTGCTCCATATGGATCGCCTGGTTGAAAGATGGGAGTCAGGAAATGACCCCATATGCAGGGGCGCACCCCATGTGATAGTAACCCATGCACAAGCAGACGAAAGAACAGCCCAGCCCGCCTGCACCATTGCCCTTACCTATTTAGACTTAACAGCTCCATCATTTGGACTTGGCACATGCTGGGCAGGATACTTTCACGCAGCCTCAAATATATGGCCTCCCATGCAGGATGCCCTCAATCTACCTGATGGACATGCGTGCTTTGGCGCTATGATGATTGGATACCCCAAATACACCTATCACCGCCTCCCAAAGAGAAACACCCCACAGATCACATGGATATGAAATCCCACTATGGGACAATATACATTAAATTATTTTCTATTTAACTTTCTGGTATTCAAGTAAAAATGCTATTGACAAACTACCTTCAATCATTTCAACATATGTTTAAAATTATCTAAAAATGGGTTTCTGTTAAATGAGGAAGGGAAGATATAAAGCTCCTTCTCAAACACCTTGATGAAATAAATGTCCCTGATGAGAGAAAAAAATTTATAAGGATGGTATTTAAGGTATTTATCCCAAAAAAGGAAGGTTTTATAAATTTAGCGCCTACCTTAGCGGTTATAATCGTGATACTGGGGGCCATTTTCCTTCCCAGATTCTGGGGAGACCTCCCGCTCTGGGGTAAAGCAGGTGCAATAATAATTGGAGTGGTTGTTCTCATTGTGGGTTTTTCCTTCAGTGGTAAGTCCTGGCCTGAAAATTAAGGATTATCATTTTTGATAGATCATGCTGAGACATATCAGTCCTTGAGCTGTTTCTTAGAGCCTTTAATCCGGTATGGGTAATCAAGAGGATGAGAAGGAGATTATGGGCTATTTTTTACACCGTTTACAATAACCAAAAAGGGTAACGGATATATCATTGATCCTTAAGTCAGTAACCTTTGTAAGATATCCTTTTAACTTATCTTTATCTATATGAACATCAAAAACGCTGTTACACTTCCGGCAAAGAAGGTGGATATGAAAAGATGTGTTGGTCTCATATATATTTTTTAATGAACTTATATTTGCCTCTTTGATAATACCACCTTCTTCCATTATCTTAAGATTTTTGTAGATGGTTGCTATAGAAATGGAAGGTATAATCCCTTTAATCTCTTCATAGAGTCTATCTATCCCTATATGACCATGTCTGGAAATAGTTTCCAGAATCAAGACCCTTTGAGGGGTGGCCTTAAGTCCATTTTCTTTTAATACCCTTGTAAAATCTCTTTTTTTCATAAGTGCGTTATATTCTTTTAATCTGGAAAATTCAAGTATTTTTTATTT
>JALVMZ010000561.1 GCA_027032655.1 Desulfobacteraceae bacterium | reverse complement strand
TCACCTTCCATCTTTGTAAGTATAACACCGGTGAGCCCGAGAGCTCTATCAAATTCCTTAGCAACATTTACTGCATCCTGTCCACTCATGGCATCGGCGACAAGGAGTATCTCGTGTGGGTTTATATTCTTTTTTATTCTCAAAAGCTCATCCATTAATTCCTGATCAATATGCAGTCTCCCTGCTGTATCAAGTAATAAGACATCTGAGCCAACCTTCCCTGCAGAGATAATCGCACTGTTGCATATCTGCTCTGGTGATTCACTGTTTTGAGGTATATGAACAGGAACATTAATCATATCACCAAGCTTTTTTAATTGATCAATAGCCGCAGGCCTATATACATCAGCAGGCACAAGATAGGGATTTCTCCCTGATTTTCTCAGGTATTTTGCCAGCTTTGCGCATGTTGTGGTCTTTCCAGAACCCTGAAGGCCCACAAGCATCAAAACAAATGGAGGCCTTCCAATGAGATTTAATCCCTTCCATTCACCTCCCATCAGGTTTATAAGTTCCTGATGCACAATCTTTATTACCTGCTGAGCAGGTGTGAGGCTATCCATTACCTCCTGACCCAGGGCCTGTTTTCTGATATCCTCAATAAATCCTTTTACTACTTTATAATGGACATCAGCCTCCAGCAGGGCAAGACGAACCTCTCTCAGGGCCTGGTCTATGTGTTTTTCCGTGAGTCTTCCATGGCCCCTTAATGACTTAAATGTCCTGTTTAACCTCTCTTTAAGATTATCAAACATATTAGATTTTCTATATAAACTTTTATCTTTACTGCTAAGAATTCATTTTTGTCAAGTAAAATAAATAATACATCCTTTTACCATTACATGATGTCTTACGCGATTCTATAATGTATATGAAATAGTATCTTTTTTCAATGTATCTCTTGAATTTCCTTATCTATTATTCTGATGGATGAATATCCAAAGTATCTAAGAGGTCCCTCAGGTATGCTTATCACCCTCAGCATAATAGATGAGCTGAGATAATTTATTTCTGTCCCTGAAACAATTTTTAATATTATGGATGAGTTTTAAAAGTAAATTATTATTATTGTTCATAAAAGATATAGCTGGACTATCAAAAAAGTATTGGAATGTTTACTCCTTAGATGATAAAATTCTAAAAAATATTCAAGGTATATCTATTGATGAAGACACAGCAAAAAGACCCTTTTGATGCAGAAACAGTTTGTGAAGTATTAATTAATTCAGGCCTTATAACAGAGGGGCAAAAGAGGGAGATATTCAAAAAAAAGGATAGTATAATTAGAAGACTGGAAAATATCCGATCCATGCAGCATGCCTCTGCCACATCAAGGGGGAGGATAATATATCCTGTCAATATAATTGATGTCATAACCACACTGGAACTTAATAGAGCTGATAATCCTTCTCGTCCATTAGATGAAGAGGCGGTATTCCAGGCCCTATCAAAGCACTGGAATATCCCGTATAAGAAGATTGATCCACTTAAACTGGATCTCAATCTGGTAACCACCACAATCCCCCATGTTTTTGCAATGAAACATCTGGTTCTTCCAATAAGTATTGAAGATGGGTGGCTTACGGTTGCCACATGTAACCCCTTTAATATGGAGGCATTGCAGGACATTGCACAGGTCACACACCTGAAGGTAAGACCTGTGGTAAGCACAAAGTCGGATATCATAAAGCTTATAAATGAGTTTTTTGGTTTTAAAAGGTCGATTATGGCGGCTGAAAACCAGTTTGTGGGACAGGGGGTTGACCTTGGAAATCTGGAACAATATGTAAAGGTTCGTTCCATGGAGGAACTCCCGTCCACTGATCAGCACATAGTAAATGCAGTGGATCATCTATTCAGTTATGCCCTTGACCAGAGGGCAAGCGATATACACATTGAACCAAAGAGAAAGAAGTCCATTGTAAGATTCAGGATAGATGGGATATTACATACAGTTTATGAGATTCCTAAAAATGTCCATTCTGCAATCATAACAAGGATAAAGAATCTATCCCGACTTGACATGGCAGAGAAGAGAAGGCCCCAGGATGGAAGAATAAAGCTTGAGAGGGATGGCCTTGAAGTGGAAATAAGGGTATCATCTGTTCCTGTTGCCTTTGGAGAGAAGATTGTGATGAGAATCATGGACCCAGAGATACTTTTTCAAGACCTTGAAAAACTGGGTTTTACTCAGTTGGACCTCATTAAATATCATCAGTTTATTAATATGCCATATGGAATTGTGCTTGTGTGTGGACCAACAGGTAGCGGGAAGTCCACCACCCTTTATTCCACCCTTAGATACTTGGCCTCACCCGAGGTAAACATCACCACCATTGAAGATCCAATAGAGATGATTCATGAGGAATTCAATCAGATAGGGGTTCAGCCACAGGTGGGCATAACCTTTGCCTCCATTTTGAGGAATATACTGCGCCAGGACCCTGATATAATAATGGTTGGAGAGATGAGAGACCTGGAAACCGCCGAAAATGCTATCCAGGCAGCTCTTACAGGGCATCTGGTCTTCTCCACTCTCCATACCAATGATGCACCATCTGCAATAACAAGACTGCTGGATCTGGGGGTGCCTGCGTTTCTGATTCAGGCAACTCTGGTAGGAGTCCTTTCTCAGAGGCTGGTAAGAAAGATATGCCCTCATTGCAGGGAATCATTCTTTATGGATTCAAATGAGTTGAGAAGATTGGGCATTGGTGTAGGAAAAGAAGGAAAAATCAAGTTATACAGGGGTAGAGGATGCATTAAGTGCAGGGGAACGGGATATCTGGGAAGAAGTGGAGTTTTTGAGGTTCTGCCAATTACTGACCATATAAAGAGGCATATAACTCCAGAGTTTAATCTTGATAAGGCAAGAAAACTGGCCAAAAAAGAGGGAATGGTTACACTCAGGGAAAATGCCATTAAAAAGCTCCTGGACGGAGTCACTACCTATCAAGAGGTGCTGAGAGTTACCTGGGAGCAGTCATCATAGAATCTTAGAAAATTTGCATTATAGACCTGTGGGAAATCCATGCTGGTTCAATTAAGTATATCAAATTTTGCCATTATAGATGAACTGGAGGTGACTTTCAGGCCGGGACTGAATATTATATCAGGTGAGACCGGTGCAGGAAAATCAATTATTATAAATGCGGTAAATCTCATGCTAGGGGGGAGGGCCTCAACAGATTTAATACGCACCGGGGAGACTGAGGCAAGGGTTGAGGCCCTTTTTCAGGTTAAGGATAATTCTTCCCTTAACGCCCTACTGCAGGAGATGGATATACCGTATTTCG
>JALVMZ010000560.1 GCA_027032655.1 Desulfobacteraceae bacterium | reverse complement strand
ATCCAGGACCGCCCATAAAACAGAAGAGGAATCAGCACCAGAGTCTTTAAAGACCCCTGACCTGGAGCAATATCAGAGTGCATTTTACCCTTCTCAGGAGCAGGCCCAGGATATTGTATCCCACGCCCGGGTTTCTCATCTTACAGGAGGCAGTGGAAGCGGGTTTTCGGGAGTCTCTGTTATCCCTCCCAGGTACAGGATAAATCCGTCTCCGCATTATCCAGATATTGCCAGAAGGAGGGGATATGAAGGGACTGTGATCATTGATGCCCTTGTTACAAGGAATGGAAGAGTAAGTGATACAAGAATTATTAAGTCAAGCGGATATTCGGTTCTTGATAGGTCTGCAATTAAAGCTATTAAGAGGTGGATTTTTGTGCCAGGCACCCAAAATGGCAAATCAATTGAGATGTGGGTCAGGATACCTGTCCGTTTTCAACTTAAAAAATAGAAGCTTATTTGATATCAGCATTCAGCTCTTCAGCCTGTCCCATCTTTTAATAAGGTCTTCCAGCCATTCTTCAAAGGAGAGATATTTACCTGTGGAACAATCGTAGCAGGGATCAAGGGGCCTGGTATTACCCTTTGATCTGGCATCTTCCATTAATTTCAGAAGTAACTTTTTCACTTCATCTTTACTAAGACCGAATTTTTCTGAGATGGCCTTTGTGCCGGGTCGATTGCGATTTATGGCTGACATCTCCCAAAGGGCCTTTTCCTTCAGATCTTCCATTTTGTCTCCCTGAATACCCATTGCCTCTCCCCTATTTATCTCCTGATCCAGTTCCTTTTCCATCTTTAATACCACACCCTCAGCTTATAATAAATATCTTTCGGTTCTAAGTTCTAATAAAAAAGGCCGGGTGTGTTTTGTCACCCGACCTTCTGGTTTCAGAGCCTTTGATATTAATACATGTCTTCAGATGGCATACCTGCACCCGGTGCTGAGGCTTTTTCTTTCTTGGGCTTTTCAGCAACAAGGGCCTCGGTGGTCATTAGCAGTCCTGCCACTGAGGCAGCATTCTGGAGAGCAAACCTTGTTACCTTTGTGGGGTCTATTATTCCGGCATTAATCATATCCTCATATTCACCCTTCTCTGCATTGAATCCAAAGTTGCCCTTTCCTTCTCTAACCTTCTGGACCACCACAGAGCCCTCAAAGCCAGCATTGTTTGCAATCTGTCTTAGAGGCTCTTCGAGTGCCCTTCTGATTATATCAACGCCCATCTGCTCATCGCCTTCCAGCTTGAGCTTATCCACTGCCTTTAGTGCACGGATATAAGCCACACCGCCACCGGGGACAATGCCCTCTTCAACGGCCGCCCTTGTTGCATTGAGGGCATCCTCAACCCTGTCCTTCTTCTCCTTCATCTCAACTTCAGTTGCAGCACCAACATTGATGACTGCAACTCCACCAATCAGCTTTGCCAGCCTCTCCTGGAGCTTCTCTCTATCATAATCAGATGTAGTCTCCTCTATCTGGACCCTTATCTGTTTTACACGGCCTTCAAGTGCCTTTCTGCTTCCACCACCATCAACTATGGTGGTGTTATCCTTGTCAATGGTAACCTTTTTAGCTGTTCCAAGGTCATTAAGGGTTACATTTTCAAGTTTTAAACCCAGATCTTCGCTTATGACCTGACCACCTGTCAGTATTGCAATATCCTCAAGCATGGCCTTTCTTCTGTCACCAAATCCAGGGGCCTTAACCGCTGCACATTTCAGTGTTCCCCTCAGTTTGTTCACAACCAGTGTGGCCAGAGCCTCACCTTCCACATCCTCAGCAATTATAAGCAGAGGTTTGCCCATCTTGGCTATCTGCTCCAGAATCGGGATGAGATCCTTCATGTTGCTTATCTTCTTCTCATGGAGCAGAATGTATGGCTCTTCCAGATTCACCTCCATCTTTTCAGGGTCAGTTACAAAGTAGGGGCTGAGGTAACCACGGTCAAACTGCATACCTTCCACAATCTCCAGGGTGGTCTCCATGCCTTTGGCCTCTTCCACAGTGATTACACCTTCTTTGCCCACCTTTTCCATGGCCTCTGCTATTATGTCACCAATGGTTGAATCATTATTGGCAGAAACGGTCCCCACCTGAGCAATCTCTTTTTTCTCCTTTGTGGGTTTGGATATCTTTTTGAGCTCCTGGACAACGGCCTCCACTGCCTTATCTATTCCTCGTTTAAGGGCCATGGGATTGGCACCTGCTGCTACCATTTTACTGCCCTCTTTATAGATGACCTGTGCCAGGATTGTTGCAGTAGTTGTCCCATCACCTGCCACATCAGAGGTCTTGGATGCGACCTCCTTAACCATCTGAGCACCCATATTTTCGAACTTATCTTCAAGTTCTATCTCTTTTGCAACTGTAACACCATCCTTTGTGGTCTTTGGTGAACCCCAGGATTTTTCAATCAGCACATTTCTTCCCTTTGGACCAAGTGTAACTTTTACAGCATTTGCCAGGGTATCCACGCCTTTCATTATCTTTTCCCTGGCTTCAATGTCATATTTTATTTCCTTTGCACTCATCCTTTAACACCTCCTTAAAAAAATCAATTTTCAATGATTGCAAGGATATCATCCTCTCTCATAATCAGGTGTTCCTCACCATTGATCTTCACCTCAGTTCCCGCATATTTGCCGAAAAGCACCTTATCATTCTTTTTCACTGTAAGAGGAATCCTCTCTCCTTTGTCATTCAGTTTACCCGGGCCCACTGCAACAACCTTTCCCTGCTGGGGCTTTTCCTTGGCAGTATCCGGAATAATGATGCCCCCTTCCGTTTTTTCTTCTTCCTCTAATCTTATTACAAGCACCCGATCATCTAATGGCCGTATTTTCATCTTTCAAAACCTCCTTTTATATGGAATTGTTTAATAAAATCAGAGAGCTATGTTTGCAGGATTAAAAAACATAAACATCGTTTAAGGATTGTCAAGTAATCAGGTTATTTTTCTGAGTGGATTATGGATTTTTAGAGTGTTATTATATCTCTAAGTGAGGAGGAGGGCATTGAAAAGATTCATTAAATGGTCTTTTTGGACATTGGCTGTAATTTTAAGTGTGGTGATTATTCTATGCGCTGGGGTTGTTTATATATGGTCAAGCAATTTACCCTATATAGATGCTATTGAGAATTACAATCCTCCTGTTATAAGCGAGATATACAGTAGTGACGGAGAGATAATTGGCAGGTTTTATGAAGAGAAGAGGATTGTTGTCCCCATTGAGGAATTGCCAGAGCACCTGATTCAGTGTTTTATTGCGGCAGAAGATTCAAGATTCTTTAA
>JALVMZ010000559.1 GCA_027032655.1 Desulfobacteraceae bacterium | reverse complement strand
CAATAATGCTAATAATAGAAAACCCCTTGCTACCCGGGCTTATGAGATACTCCATGAAAAGATAATAAAGATGGAGCTAAAGCCTGGCCAGAGCATTGACGAGAAAGAGACCATTGAAAGTATTGGAATTGGCCGCACCCCTGTTAGAGAGGCACTGCTTCGCCTGGCATCTGAGGATTTAATACAATTTATTCCCAACAAAGGCTTTATTGTAAAACCCCTTACCCTTCAGGATGTAAAGGCTATGTTTGAGGCATGCAGGACCATTGAACAGGGAGCAGCCTCCATTGCCATTACAAAGCACAATGAAGATATCCTTCCTTTATTGGAGAAATATCATCTTATAGTTAAGGATGCCATAGACAAAAGGGATTTACTGCTCCTTGTTAAAGCGAATCACAACTTTCATATATCTTTTGGCAGATGCACCCAGAATGAATACATAGTAAGGGCCATTAATGATGTAAGGAATAACCTGAACCGCCTTGCATATCTTTCATATGGTGGTGTGGTGGATTTGAGTGGGGATCTTCAAAAACACTATGAATCCGTATGCTTTGAGCACGAGAAGATAATTGAGTTTCTATCACAAAAAAAGCTAAATCCACTGCTGGAGGTAATTGAAACCCACATAAACTCCTTCCAGCAAAGAATCATTGATTACCTCACCTCTTAAAATTTTCACATCCTGTCTCTTCTCTGTTTTATCCACATATCTAAGGTAATCTCTGGTGCACCCAATATGCGATTGGCCTCTGCTGGATCCCCTCCTTCACCCACTTTTTCAAAAAAGGCCATGAACTCACTTGCGAATTTCATCTCTTTACTGCCTTTTATTCTGGCTATGATGTTGGCAACCCAATAAGGCATGGTTGATATCTTCTTTATCTCTGGATGAAATTCTTTACAGTACTGCCTCAGTGCATCATGGAAAAGCATACCTTCAGGTCCATGTATAAAAAACCTCTTGTTTACCGCATTATCAAGCCTGTATGAAGTGGATACCATCCTTGCATAATCATCAGCAGCCACAAAATGATAGAGATTTGGCTGTTTTCCAAATACAAAGGCCCGTCCCTCCCTAACATATTTGGGAAGTGATTCCATAAACCAGGTAGGACAGAATATGCTATAGGGAATCCCGCTTTCTCTTATGGTCTTTTCTGCCAGAAACTTTCTTTTTGTTTGAGGAAACCATGTATTCTCCTCAAAAACTGATGTCCCTGAAATATATGTAATTCGCTCAACTCCCTTTCTGGGTGCCACAGATACAACAGTTTCCACGCCCACCTGTTCAATCTCACCTGAAAGATTTATGTGAACACCAAAACAGCCATCCAAGGATTTTTCCAGACTCCCTTCATCCATTACATCTCCATCAACTATTTCATAAGATTCATCAAATACTTTTGATGCCTTATTTCTGTCCCTTGCCAGAATTCGCACCTGAAAACCATCCCCTTTCAGGTGCCTGGCAACAGGTTCCCCCAGCATTCCAGTTGCCCCAACCACCAGAATTCTCTTATCCATCTCTATCCCTTCCTTTTATGAAAATCATTATGTTTCTGTCTGACTTATAATAGCTTCACAAAGTGGATTTGAATTCTTGAATAGTACCCCGAATGTTTATTATCTTATTTTGTGGAAGTTAGTTCTTTTAATAAACTTTTATTACCATAAGAGCTTTCAGGCAACATGCCTTTCAAGTTCTATTGAAAGTGGCTTTTCTTTCAATGAGCTTACTTTTAAAATAGAGAAACCTATGATATTTCCTTGTTCATCCACCTTCTCCATTACTGCATCATTTTTTGTTTCTCTAAAATATCCCTTCTTCAAGTCAAACAGTACTTCAAGATAATCTCCTTCTTTATCATACCAAATCTTAATTACTTTCTTTCCCATATTATTTCACCTCTTTTTATTTTATCGGTAAAATATGCTGTTACAATAAATACATCATCATTTAATACCTTGACTACAACACATAAATATTTATCTGTCACTGGTGTAGTATCATAATGTCTATAAAATAGCTCAACATCAGAATCTGTTTGTGATCTCACAATTATGTCTGGTTTTGATAATGTCTCTTCTATCTTGTTAATTTGCCCAAACATTTCTGGATGGTCATTTTCAAAGTGATCCTGCCTTTCTTTTGTTAATCGAATGTGCCGATTATGGATATCTCTAAACCATTTCATTAATACCACCAATCAACATTATCGTTTCTTCTCAAACATAGACTTTCAATAATCTTTTAATCAATTACCTATTTTTTATATTCATTATTAATTTAGTTCTTTTTATCCGCCACTCGTCCCAATCGCACAACCTCTCAAGTTTCTGGCAGGTTTTCAAAGTTCAACGCAATCCCTCTTTTTTCATAATTTCCTCAACCTGCTCTCTTAATTTGGGGATTTCTTGCTGGATAGTTTTCCAGAGGATTTTGTAATTTACTCCAAAATATTCATGGATAAGTTTGTCCCTCATTCCTGCTATTCCTTTCCATGGAACCTCTGGATATTTCTCTCTTAACTCCCCTGGCAGATTTTTAACCGCTTCGCCTATTATTTCAAGACTTCTTACAAAGGCACGCATCAAAACCGGATTTTCAATAAAATCTTAAAAGTTTATCTCCTTAGATCTTTCTAAAAGAAACTCACATTCCTGAATGATATGTTCAAGATATAGCTTTGCAAGTTTCATATTGCCACAACCTCTTTTATGTATGGCTTTATAAACGGGCTTATGCTTTCCTCAGTGAGAAGATCAACTTTTATACCCAGAATTCTCTCCAATTCCTCCTGAATTCTTATAAATTCAATAAATGTAGGGAATTCTTCAAAATCCACTATTATGTCTATATCGCTTGACTCTTTTTGTTCTTCTTTTACATAAGAGCCAAAAATCTTTATCTCTTTAATTTTATACTTCTTCCTTAGCTCATCTTTATGCATGTTCAGGATTTTTATTATCTCATGAAAACTCTTCATATCTCACCACCCACAAATTCTTTTAATTTCCCTAACAGGCTGTTGAAAAAGTAGTTAAAAATAGCATAATTTCCTATTTAATAATTTAATTTGTTAATTGCTCAGTAATAGTTATGGTATCTTAAGATCATTTCTTATCTTTGATTATTCTTATATTACTATTTATTCCAATTTACCCCCTATCTGGATGACTCATATATAAGATTTCTCATTTATCGTTAAACCCCTCTTCTTTTTACTAACATGTAGTATAATATTTGTCATATCCTTTATCACCCCTTACCTTTACACTACCTCTTAACATGAGCCCTGAACCATACAAGTTCATCCATGGATAACCCCATAAGCCACCTGAGATGCTCCTTCATCACCCTTTCATTCTGTTTCATTGATAAATCAAATTGAACAACATATTGGCTAAATTTCTGTCCAAACTTTTAAGAATCCTGTATTCTTCCAACGCGGAGCCTTTATCCCCAAGTTCCAAATAAACAATACCAAGCCCACAGTGTGCCTTTGCATAATCAGGCTTTATGCGGATTGCCTGCTTGAAGGACTCTATGGCCTCAGGGTAGCGACCAAGTTTTGCATAAGCTAAACCAAGATTGTTGTGTGCATTTGCATAATCAGACTTTATACGTATTGCTTGCTTGTAGGCCTCTATGGCCTCAGGGTAGCGACTAAGGTTACCATAAGTTACACCAAGGCTATAATGTGCATCTGCATCATCAGGCTTTATGCGGATTGCCTGTTTGAAGGACTCTATGGCCTCAGGGTAGTGACCAAGTTTTGCATAAGCTAAACCAAGATTGTTGTGTGCTTCTGCATAATCAGGCTTTATACGTATTGCCCGCTTATAAGCCTCTATCGCTTCAGTGTAGCGCCCGAGTTTGTAATAAACCACACCAAGATTATAGTGTGCCTTTGCATAATCAGGCTTTATGCGGATTGTCTGTTTGTAGGCCTCTATCGATTCAGTATAGCGACCAAGTTTACCATAAGTTACACCAAGATTGTAATATGCCTCTACATAACTAGGTCTTATACAGATTGCTTGCTTAAAGAACTCTATAGCATCAATGTAGCGACCAAGGTTACCATAAATTACACCAAGATTATAATGTGACATTGTATCATCAGGCTTTATGCGGATTGCCTGTTTGTAAGCCTCTATGGCCTCAGTGTAGCGCCCAAGTTTGCCATTGCAATACCCGATATAAAAATAGGCCTCAGCATAGCGTGGGTTTTCCCTTACTGCCCTTTTAAAATAAAAAAGGGCCTTCTCATATTCTTCTGTCCAGAGGAAAATAAGGCCTCTCCGGTATAGTCCTTCTGCAGAAGCAAGCCACTCTTTGTATGTCTTGAATTTCCATTCAGCAAGGGGCTTTCCTTTGTCTGTCCAAAGCTTTACTATCCTTTCACCGGGAATTGCAAAGTTCAGGTTTTGCCCTTCCAGCAGTTGAAAACTTGCAACTCCAATAACTTCCCCTTTCATATTGACTACAGGGCTACCACTTGAACCCGGGGAGATGGGCGCAGTAATTTGAATGATCTTTCCAAATCCCGGCACATCCCGAACAGCCGATACAATACCATCTGCAACCGTTCGCTCAAGCCCTAATGGATTACCAATTACTATGATGCGTTCACCTACTTCAGGGACAGAAACACTAACTGACAGGGGCTTAACTTCATTCCGTGGAATATTTACAGAAAGCCTGACAATATCGCCTTTCCTGTCCTCTGCTACAACCCGTGTGATGGGATAAACTCTGCCCTTTGCGGTTTTGACCTCAGCGCGGACAGCATTCAAAATCACATGCCGGTTGGTAACAACATCACCGTCTTGACTGATAAAAAATCCACTTCCTTGTTTGAGAGGCTTACCTTCTTTATCATAGGTTAAAATAAGCACAGTAGAAGGTTCAATCCTTTTGATAATTGCTGGCAATTGTTCCTGTGCGATTAATGGACTAAAGCAAACAAGACATAGAAAAAAGGCCGTAAATGTTATGAAAAATCGCCTTTTCATACTTTAAACCCTCCAGCAGGTATTATCCTCATCCTATTCTCCTTATATCTCTTCCATCGTTCCTTTATACCATACTAACCTGTTTCCTTCCACTTTTTTTGAATTTTCAACCACCTCTGTTAGATGGGGCAAGAAAGGACCCATTCAGTCATCAGTCCCTCCTTATAGATATTATTATCGTAAATTACAGTAATGTTGAGACTTTGAATAATGACCGGGCGGGTGACTCTCATACCCATCAATTTACATTATGAGACCTTTAAAAAACTCAATTAAATGATATTTTTTCAAAGTATATCTGGAATTATCTTATCTGTCATGCTGAGGGGCCAGGCCACGAAGCATCTCATAGATCCTTCGGGTGTCTTTTAGACACCCTCAGGATGACGGAAACAACTATATCGACACTCTCAGGATGACGAAAATAATTATATCGACACCCTCAGGATGACGAAAATAACTGTATCGACACCCTCAGGATGACAGATGGAATATAAATCATTTTTCCAAAGCTCTTATTATAGAATTGTGAGTTCTTCATCTCTTAAATCAGATATGAACATATGGCCAGGTGAGTGGGTTATAACAATGGGAATCTTTGCAGATTGAACGGCTAACTGGGATGTAACACCACATGCCCAGAACACAGGTATTTCACCCTTTTCTATAGTCACCGGATCACCAAAATCAGGCTTATAAATGTCTTTGATACCAAGACCTTGTGGATCTCCCATGTAAACCGGGGCACCATGTGTAAGATGAAACCTTGTGGTTATCTGGGATGCCCTTATGGCCTGCTCAGGTGTCATGGGTCTCATGCTCACCACAAGGGGGCATGAAAAACGGCCAGCAGGTTTGCACATCCTCTCTGTAATATACATTGATACATTTTTCCCCTCATCAATGTTCCGAATCCTTATGCCTGCATCCATAAGGGCCTTTTCAAAACTGAAACTGCACCCTAAAAGAAAACTCACCATATCATCTGTAAACAGATGGGTGATATCTTCAACTTCATCTTCCAGTTTTCCGTCCCTGTAAACCCTGTATTTGGGAACATCCTTTCTTATATCAGCACCTTTTGCAATTCCGGGTTCAGGATTTCCTGCATCCAGCACATCAAGTATGGGACATGGCCTTGGATTTCTGACGCAAAAGAGTAAAAACTCATACGCCCATTCCCTGGGGAGTATTACCAGGTTTGCCTGGACATATCCCCTGCACAGCCCGCTTGTTGGGTCTTTCCACTGTCCCTGTCGTATCATCTCTCTTATCTGAGCAGGACTTTTACTCTCCATAATATCCATAATAAAGACTGTCCTCCTGAATGTTGAACGATTTTAACTGAGCTTTATTTGGTATAAATAAAACAACTCTGGTAATTATGGTTTAAAAAGGATAAAATTACAAATAAAATATGAATGAATTTCAAAATGGAGGCTCTTATGAGGAAGGTGCTTTTTATTATTACCACTGATGATGGGGAGACCATATTTAATGCCATGAGACTTGCAAATACTGCAGTCAGCAAAGGGGATGAGGTAAGTGTATTTATGCTGGGCAAAGGTGTTCTTTTTGAAAAAAGCGGAAGTGAAGAGTTTGATGTGATGGATCAGATAAACCGTTTTGAAGGGAATTTTTATGTGTGAGGGGTATGCATGAAGGCACACGGTCTTGTGGCCTCAAGCACATGTCCTGTTGGCTGGATGGATGACCTGTATGAACTTGCAATGGAAGCGGATAAGGTATTTACCTTCTGAGTCCCTTTCCAGGAGATGGAAAAAGGCATATGGCACGAAATTCACGGGAAAGTTCAGGGATGTCCCATAGATTTTACAGGGTGGAAACAAGGGGACTCCGCTCATTCAATGTTACTGTTAAACAGACTGATCTCTGGATCAGTGCCAGACAAGAGCTAAAGAAGGAGGCCTTTGACATTACATTTGACCTTAGACACCAGTTAGAGGAATACATCTCTCAAAACAGTGATTTCCTTACAACCCTCAGTCCGTATCCGGATGATCCTTTTGCCCCACCACTTGTTAAAGAGATGATAAGGTGCTCAAAACTTGCAAAAGTTGGGCCCATGGCATCTGTTGCAGGGGCAATAGCCCAGTTTGTTGGAGAAGGGCTTCTGAAATACTCCGATGAAGTAATAGTTGAAAATGGAGGTGACATATTTATTCAACTCAAAAGACCTGCCACAGTATCAATATTTGCAGGCCCATCACCCCTTAGCCTCAAACTGGGGATAAAGCTATCACAGGACCTGATGCCCGCAGGGGTATGCTCATCTTCTGCCACAGTGGGACACTCATTCAGCGCAGGGAGGGCTGATTGTGTCTGTGTGGTCTCATCCTCTGCCCCCCTATCAGATGCATCTGCAACTGCCCTCTGCAATCAGATAAAAAGTAAGAGCGACCTTAAAAGGTTCCCCCTTTTAAGCTCTAAGATACCCGGCCTGATTGGTGGTGTTGCAATAATGGATGATAGCCTGTCTGTCTGGGGTGATATTGAACTTGTGGAGCTCTAATCAAGGTAATAGAGCTTATCATCCACTTTTGGTTTTGGCTGTTTTAATGCAATCCCACCCTTATCCTTTGGCACAAATAGTTCATCTTCATCCAGGTTTTCCATCTCTTCTCCCACCTGATCCGGGTCCTCCCCTGCCTCTATTCTCCTTAAGGCATCTTCCATGCCTGGTCCGAATTTCAGTCCAGTTGCATCTGCAAGCTTTCTCATTAAGGAGACCTGTGCCTTTGGGTCGTTTTCATCCAGTTTTTCTGCCTCACCCATGAGCATGTTCATGGCCTGCTCCATTCTGCTTTCATCCATGTCTCTAAAAGGTAGATCCCCTTCTTCATCTCCACCACCTTTTGGGGAGGAAAATATGCTCATCTGTCTTTTCAGTTTCACCCTTTTACATCTTGGGCATCTGGGCACTTTATCCGTATTTATGGTGCTTGTAAAAAAATTAAATATGGTGTTACACCTGTGGCAGTAAAACTCATATATGGGCATAATAACCTCCTCCAGATAATTAAAAGGGAGATTGCGTCTTTAATTGGCAATTACTCATTGAGAGCTTTGTAAAGCTCAATTAAATGATATCTTTTTTCAATGTATATCTGGAATTACCTTATCTGTCATGCTGAGAGGCGAAGCCCCGAAGCATCTCATAGATCCTTCGGGTGTCTTTCAGACACCCTCAGGATGACGAAAAATAACTATATCGGCACCCTCAGGATGACGAAAAATAATTATATCGACACCCTCAGGATGACGAAAAATAACTATATCGACACCCTCAGGATGACAAATGGAATATGAATCATTTTTGCAAAGCTCTCTCATTTAAAATATCTTATTGATTATATTATTCGACTTAATTTAAAAGAATAATCTAATCTCTGTAAAGTAAAATGAAATAACATGAAAAGCGATAATTTTTATAACAAAAATATATGGGGTTGGGCAATATATGATTGGGCAAATTCTGCCTTTGCCACAAGTGTAATAGCAGGGTTTTTCCCTATTTTCTTTAAAACATACTGGGCTGAAGGAGCAGATATAAATACAAGCACTGCACAGCTCGGATTTGGAAATGCACTTGCCAGCCTGATTATAGCCATTCTGGGCCCCCTGCTGGGTGCTATTGGAGACAGGGCATCAGCACTTAAGCGATTTATGCTATTTTTTGCATATATGGGGGTCTTAATGACTGGAGGGCTCTTTTTTATAAACAGGGGAGAATGGCTCCTGGCAATTCTACTTTACATCCTGGGTCTTATAGGATTTTCAGGAGCAAATATCTTCTATGATGCACTCCTTCCCAATATATGCACTGCGAGAGAACGGGATTATGTATCAAGCCTTGGTTATTCACTGGGATACCTGGGGGGCGGCATCCTTTTCCTTATAAATGTCATTATGGTTATGAAACCAGAGATATTTGGACTGGTGGATAAAGCAGATGCAATCAGATATTGCTTTCTTACAGTAGCAATATGGTGGGGGATTTTCACAATATTTCCTGTTATCTGGATAAAGGAGCCGAATAATGACGGTAGGGTTGTAACAACCAGTAAGATTATCCCTGGTTTCAAACAGTTAATTGATACCATAAAGAAGATAAAGCAACTTAAAATGACACTGCTGTTTCTTATTGCCTACTGGCTTTATATTGATGGCGTGGATACAATTATCCGTATGAGTGTTGATTATGGTCTTTCGCTGGGGTTTAAATCCTCGGACCTTATCCTTGCTCTATTACTGGTTCAGTTTGTGGGCTTCCCTTCAGCCTTAGTATTCGGGAAACTTGCAAAAAGGTGGGATGCAAAACGATTGATACAGATTGCCATATATTCATATATGTTTATAACACTCTGGGGCGTATTTATGAACAAAAAATATGAATTCTATATCCTGGCCCTCCTGATTGCACTCTTTCAGGGAGGGATTCAGGCACTGAGCAGGTCATACTATTCCCGACTCATCCCTGTTGATCAGAGCGGTGAATTTTATGGCTTTTACAATATGCTGGGCAAATTTGCAGCAATAATTGGCCCGGCAATGGTGGGATTTGTGGGCATGTCCGTAAAGTCCTACATAATTTCAATGTCAGATGCTTTAACCCATCATGAAATTTCAGCAATAGGACACTTTGCATCACGAGCCGGGATTGCCTCCATAATTTTCCTGTTCATAGGCGGTGGTATCATTCTTTCCTTTGTGGATGAAAAACAGGCCAGATCCGAAATCGATAGATTTCTTCAAAATTAACCTGAAATTAATTTTTGGATTTGATCCTGTTTTTAATGAATATCG
>JALVMZ010000558.1 GCA_027032655.1 Desulfobacteraceae bacterium | reverse complement strand
TTTCATACACATCCTGAACAGATGATGCGAAAAGCTTCTTAATGGTATCTTCCCTTAGTTTTGATCTTGTAATCTCAATTGTATCAATTGCCTGGGCAAAATATTTAACTGCCTTATCAGTATCATTCTGCCTGAGCAGGCCATCTCCCACCACATTACACATTCTCCATACCACTTCACTGGCACCAATAAGTCGTGCCCTTTCAATAAACCTGTCATAGGCAATAAGCTTTGTATCATCTATCCTCATATCAGATTGCAAAAACTCCACCTGATATCTCAGGGCCTGATTAACAACTATCCCCATCTCAATTTTGCCTTTCTCAAATGCCTCCTTTCCCTTATCAAAATACTTCCATGCCTCATCAAATTTTTTCATATGCCCTAAAACCGCACCAATCGTGGTGTAGCAGTATCCTATACCCTCATATATATCAGGAGGAAGTTTAATAAACATCCCATACATGGGATGATAAATCACCTTTTCCACATCATGTATAAGGGCCTCAGCCTGCCTTAGTGTTTTTAGTGCTCTCTGGTATCTCTTTTCAAAATAAAATAGTATGCCCATATTTGTTCTTGCATGGACAAGTGCCTTTGTCTTTCTGAACATCTGAAATATCTGCTCCTGCGATGGAGGAGCAGTGTATTGTGTGGGGAATCTAAAACCCTTAAGTGAGTGAATGGCTCTTCGGTAGTGCTCCAGGGCCTTTTCATTTGCACCTGAAAACATATAAACATCACCCAGACTTGCATCTATCTGTGCCCCGTCTCCATATAGCTCAACAGAAATGGGATAAGCCTTCCTGAATGCCTTAAGGGATAAGCCGTATTCTCCCCTTTCTCTCTGTATCCAGCCAATCCGCTCAAGACAGAAAAGAATACCTCTTTTGTTATTCATTGATTTATATGTTTTAAGAGCCTTCTTGAAATGCACAATAGCATTTTCGTAGTCGCCTTTTCTGTAATACTGCTCCGCCTTCTCTGCTTCATCCTTAAGTTCCACTCCATAGTAATTCTGGGCTAAAGCCATGCCAGAGAAGATTAAAAGAGTGAAACAAAGTATAAAAATAAATGCCTTCTTCATCTCCCTCCCCTTTTGAGTGCTTTGCAAAAATGATTCATATTCCCAGTCTGTCATCCTGAGGGTGTCTGGTATAATTCTCTCTGTCATCCTGAGGGTGTCTGAAAGACACCCGAAGGATCTATGAGATGCTTCGGGGCTTAGCCCCTCAGCATAACAGATAAGGTAATTCCAGATATATGTTAAAAAAGATATCATTTAATTGAGTTTTGCAAAGCTCTCCCTTTTTATTTTAAAAATTTGAGGAAGTCCTCTGCGTTTTATGTTACTAATTTTATATGTTGAAATAAACTATTTTATTGGATCCAAATGCCAAGCGGGAAATTTAAAAGATTTGAGATATTAAAGGAAATATTTCTTCAGAATCGATGGAATCTAATTGCTGGTATCATAAGCCTGATAATCGTTGACCTGCTTCAATTGATAATACCTCTGATAATAAAACGAGCAGTTGATGGGCTGACAAAGGAAAGTGCAACTCTTAGCACCCTCTTTCATCTCGGCCTATATATTGTCATAATATCACTATTTATCGCAATATTCAGATATCTGTGGAGATACTTCTTATTTGGACACGCAAGGTTGGTGGAGGAGCGAATAAGAAACAGGCTTTACAGTCACATCCAGTCCCTTCCCCTTGGCTTTTTCTCAGAATTCAGCACAGGTGATATAATGGCAAGATTCATAAATGATCTGAATGCAATAAGGATGGCAACAGGGATGGGACTTGTGGCACTCATTGATGGATTCATAATGAGTCTGCTTGCCATTGGCTTTATGCTTTCAATAAGTGTTAAGCTAACGATCATATCCCTTACCCCCGCCCCCATAATAATACTGTTCAGTAAAAGGATTACTAAAAGGATGTCAATTGCATATGAAAAGGTTCAAAGACAATTCTCTTTTATTTCAGAGAGGGTTAGAGAGATATTCTCTTCAATTCGTATTATAAAGGCATATGGTAGAGAGGACTGGTCAATGGAAATGGTCAGAAATGAGGGGGGGCGTTATGTCGCGTTCAATATGGAAGTTGCAAGGGCAATAGGCCTCTTCTTTCCCATGATGGCACTCTTTACAAATCTTGGTCTTTCAATACTTATCTTCTGGGGAGGAAGACTCACCATACTGAATGATATAACCACAGGAGATTTTGTTGCGTTCATTGGGTATCTCAACTTACTCTCATGGCCAATGATGGCAGCAGGCTGGGTGGTAAACCTCTTGAGAAGGGGGGCTGTATCTGTGGATAGAATTAATAAGATACTGAAAGAGAAGCCTGAAATACTCAGATATCAACAAAGTAATATTCCAAAGAAAATAAAAGGAGATATAACGATTCAAAATCTATCATTCAGATACCCTGAAAGGATGGATTTTGCCTTGAAGGATGTAAATCTCCATATAACTGAAGGGAGCAGTTCCGCAATAGTTGGCAGGGTGGGAGCGGGCAAAAGCACACTGATTTCAGCTATTATGAGACTGATACCAATTAAACATGGCACTGTATTTATTGATGGCGTAGATATCAACACGATTTCCTTAAATGAACTGAGAAGCAAAATAAAAATGGTTACTCAGGAGCCGGTAATATACTCTGATACCATTTTAAACAATCTTCTACTTGGAAGAGAAGGAATAGATGAGGATAACATTTATCAGGCTCTTAGCATTGCCCAGATTCTGGATGAAGTCCTGAATCTCAAAGATGGGTTAAATACGGTTCTTGGTGAAAAGGGGATAAACCTATCCGGTGGACAGAAACAGAGACTCTGTCTTGCAAGGGCAATAATACAGATGCCTGAGATACTTATTCTGGATGACCCTTTGTCCATGGTGGATGTAAAAACAGAGAGCATGATTATATCTGCATTAATGGAACAGAGGAGTGATAAGACCACCATAGTGGTGTCAAATAGACCATCCACTCTTACATTAGCAGATATTATCTTTGTAATGGAAAATGGAACCATTACCGGTTCCGGGTCGCATAATGAATTAATTGTGAGGCACCATGAATATAAGAAACTGTATCAGGAAGATATACTTATCCAGGAACTGGAGCGCATGAGTTAATATTCCCGGGTCTTCTCCCGATTAATTGATATGAAATATACTAACTTATGGAAATTATAATCATTATGATTGAATATAATTATAATGGAATTTATAGAAGAAATCAGGCGGATGGTATCGTCCTTTCGCTTCCGTTCGCTTCG
>JALVMZ010000557.1 GCA_027032655.1 Desulfobacteraceae bacterium | reverse complement strand
GTTCAGATTCCATATCGAACCTCATATTATTTTTAAAAATTATATTTCATGAATCTGGATAATTCAAGTTAAGGATATTTAATAAAATTTTCCTATTGACAATATAAAAAAAATGACTATCTTCTTTTGCCCATTTAGAATGAATCCACTGAGGAGGTGGAGCCATGTCCAGAAAGGCTGGAGGTGCAGGTAAAAGAGGCAAAGGGTCAACTAAGACACCCTCCATGGACAAATCTGATTTCAGGAACTCTTTTTTACAGAACCTCCTTGAAAAAAAGAAAGAACTTGAGGAAATGCTGGATAGACTGATAGGCAGTCAAAAGGAATATGAAGGTGCACTTACAGCAGGAGATTATATTGATGAGCTGGACAATGCCCAGAGGTCAATATCCAGCAATAACCTCTACAGCATAATAGAGAGGAAATCACAGGAATTAAAAAGGATCGAAGAGCTAATTAACAGAGTCAAAAAAAATGAAAATTTTGGGATATGTGAAGAATGTGGAAGACAGATTCCCATTGAAAGACTCATGGTTGTGCCCGATGCATCTCTCTGTGTTCCCTGTAAAAGAAAAAATGAAAAAGACACACTCCTTAAAAGAGAGGCTACACCCATCCTCACATCTCAGGAGAAAATCCTCTGGGAAGAAGAAACAGAGGATGAAGAGCATGATATCAATATAAGACCACTTGAAGATGTTTCCATTTCAGATATTCAGGAAATAGAAGTAAATGATGAAGAGATAATCCCAGCGAAGAAATAAATTAAAAGAATTCTTTTACCCGGTCTTTGAGGACCTTTCCCATTGTATTTCTTGGAAGCTCGTCTATAAATCTGATATCCTTTGGGCATTTCCAGTCATGGAGATGCATCTTACAAAAATCCTTTATCTTATCTTCATCCAGATCCGCATCTCTTTCCTTTACAACGGCAGCCACCACCTTCTCCCCCCATTTTGGATCAGGTATTCCAACCACGCATGCCTCAATAACGCCATCCAATCGGGAAATTACATTTTCAATCTCCTTGGGGGATATGTTCTCTCCCCCTGAAATTATAATGTGTTTGAGCCTATCTGTCAGATAATAGTATCCATCTTCATCAACTCTGCCCAGGTCTCCTGTCCTGAACCACCCATCATGAAATGCCTTTTCCGTCTCATCGGGCTTTCTCCAGTAACCAGGTGTCACCCCTGGGCCTTTAAGCCATATCTCTCCCACATCACCCTTCCTCACATCTCTGAAGGATTCTGGGTCAACAATCCGCACCTCTAATTCAGGAAGAGGCACCCCAATGGAGCCGGGTTTCTTTTTCCCATGTAATGGATTTGAAAAATTCATGCCTGTCTCTGACATGCCCTCCCTTTCAACCACCTCCTTTCCAAAAACCTCTTTGATCCTGAAAAAGTCCTTAGGGGATAGGGGGGCTGAACCACTGGTAAGGAGTCTCATATGAGATAGATCAATCTTCTTCTGTCCCACAAAATCAAGGAGTTTGTTATACATTGCAGGAACCGCCATAAATACCGAACACCTGAAATCTTCCTCCTTCCTTTTAAGTATATCCATCACCTCGGGGGCTGAAAACCTATCCAGCATAATTACCTTTGAACCTGATATTATGGCTGTGTGCAGGGCAAAGCAGAGACCATGAACATGAAAAAGTGGAAGTGCATGGCAGAGCACATCATTCTGGTTTATTTCCCATATTCTTAAAATCTTCTCAGCATCATGGGCAAGATTTCTCTGGGTAAGAATGGCCCCCTTTGGCCTTCCTGTTGTTCCTGATGTATATATTAAAAGTGCAGGGTCATCTTCGCTTATTTCAGGTTCATCAATCCTCTCATGATATCTATTCAATAAATCAATCCTCTCATATGGAATGCCTGTATCAACATGAATAATATTTACTGATGATTTAATAGAATTTAAGATTTCCAATTGTTCAGCACCTGCGATGATCAATTTTGGCTCTGCATCCTCTATAAAATATGCCATCTCTGAAGGTTTAAACCCGGGATTCAGAGGGACCCCAATTGCCCCTATCTTTTGAATTGCAAGATGAGAAATCACGAAAAACACAGATTTTGGCATAAAAAGTATAACCCTGTCTCCTTTCTTTATACCTCTATCAGCAAGGCGATTTGCCATCCTGCTGGAATCAGCATCAATATCAGCATATGTGAATCTGCTCTCAGGTCTTCCTTCCCTTATAAAAATCAGTGCCTCCTTTTCTCCATATTTTAATAAAGCATTCTTTAAAAGTTCATAGAAAGTCATGTTAAATTCTCCTGTCTTAACCACCTATCATCTTATTTGGAAGCCATAGGGCAAGCTTAAGTTCTCTTCTCCTGATGTTTCATTGCTCCTTTTCGGAACTTTATCTGTCCGTGAGTTCTTTTGGTGACCATGTCCCCAAATACCCTTGCCATTTTATCCCGCACATCCCCTGCAGCAAACTGGTGGGACACTTTTAACACCATTGTTCTTGCAAAAGATACCTGAGGATTGAGCCCTGAAAACACCAGGGCAATCCCCAAAAATACAGTAATTAAAAAGAATAATCCTGACCTCTTCATGACTAACCCTCCTTTAATATATGTTGAAAATACTAAATAATGAAAATTAATCAGATGAGTGCTTCCTCAGGATTTCAACGGCTTTAAACTGCTTCCACAGGTGATACTTCATGATAGATTCTGCCCTATCAGCATCCTTTTTCCTGAATGCATCCAGCAGTTCCCTGTGTTCTTTTATTGATTCATCAAATCTGTCTGGGAGATTCAGTGACTGGAACCTATAGAGGAGTATTCGTTGCCTCAATCCATTTACTATACTGTTCAGAGTCCTGTTCCCGGCAATCTCCTGAACAAATGAATGATACTGATTATTATATTTTATGTATTTTTGCTGGTCTCTTTTCTGGTATTGTTCCTCCAGTTTACTGTGGAGGGATTCCAGGGTCTGGAGGTCCTTTGCCGACATCTTTTTTGCTGCCTCTCTTGCACAAACCCCCTCAAGAACACACATTATATCAAACATCTCTTTTATTTCTTCAAAAGTGGGTTTTGTAACAAATGAGCCCCTGTTTGGAAGATGTTTAATCAGACCCTCGGTGGTAAGTACCCTGATTGCCTCTCTTAATGGGGTCTTACTTATTCCAAGTTTATCACACAGCTCATCCTCTTTTATTTTTTCTCCCTCTTTCAAATCACCGTGGATTATCATATCCCTGAGAAGGGCTACAATCTCCTGATGGAGGGTCTTTTTTTTGATGGGCTTCATGGGATAAGATTATAAATAATAATTTATTAT
>JALVMZ010000556.1 GCA_027032655.1 Desulfobacteraceae bacterium | reverse complement strand
CTACAGATAAAGGGGCGAACAGGATATATCGTGCATCCCTTCTCATTCACATATGGGCAGGTTAAGTCTTCTCTCTTCTTAATTCTAATACCATGTTTTTTTAAGTAGGCCATGATTCTCTTTTTTTCCACGTTCTTCATGGAGGGAACACCAAATCTCCTGCAGCACTCTGTGCATCCCCTTAAAACAAGACAAAATTTACAGGTAAAAAGTGTAGAGTTTTCATGCTGCCTCTGCCATAAGATCTCTATAATATAACCCCTCATATTCCTCTGGGGACATATACCCCGATTGGCTATGAACATAGAGCTTGTTATAATCAACCTCAATCCATCTGGTAATCTTCCTCTTTGCCTCTTCAAATGATTGAAATCCCTCTATCCAGATAAGTTCCTCTTTAATTGTCCTCATTACCCTCTCGGTATCTGCATTTCCCTTAGGATTGTCATATGAGGTGAATATCTGCTTTATCCCCAGAGTTGCCATATCCTTCATAAAGGATATGGATGTGGGCTGAGAACCATTGTCACTGATAAGCTTTAATCCACTTCCTCTTACCCCTTCAGGAAATGGAGTGCACCCCAAAAATTGGACAAAATTTATGTAGAAATTTATACTATGAAAAAGGAGGGATATCCATATGAGACCACATAAATTCACAATGGAACAAATCATTAAAATACTGGCTGAGGCAGATCTCCCTGGCACCTCTGTATCCTCTGTAGCAAGAAAATATGGTATTAATGTAAATACCATATACAGATGGAGACAAAAATATAAGGGCTTGAGCTCTTCTGAGGCTAAACGCCTAAAAGTCCTTGAGGAGGAAAACTTACGCCTTAAAAGACTCCTGGCTGAAAAGGAACTGGAAATACAGGCACTTACTGACATTATTAAAAAAACATCTGAGCAGGGAGGAGATAAAATTGCTTATCCAAAAAGCCCATACTCTCTTTAATATCCCCCTGAGGGTGCTTTGCAATAGATTTGATATCCCTAAGGCTTCCTTTTATTATAAAAGCACCAAAGATGATACTGATCTGATCAATAGAATCAAACACATTGCCTTTAATCATCCTGCCTGAGGTTATAGAATGATATGGGCTGAACTTAGATCCCAGGGTATAGTGGTAAATCATAAAAAGATATATAGACTCTATTGTGCTATTAATCTTCAAAAACCTTCCACTGCTTCCAGAAAAAAACACTATATACCCTCTCAACCCTTTAATCCAACTACAGCTCAATTCCCCGGTCATGTCTGGGCAGCCGATTTCCTCCACGATTCCCTTACCAGTGGTAGATTGATTAGAATATTCAATATACTGGACATCTTCTCCATAAGAGGCTTTCCCCCTCCAATAGATCATTCTCTTCCAGGTGCTACCATCGCTCATTACCTGGACACTATCTGCTCTAAATTTGGCCTTCCTAAAATACTTAGATCAGACAATGGCCCCGAGTTTAGATCCAGGCCCTTCCAGAACATAATTATTAAATGGAGAATATCCCAGGAGATCATCCCTCCCAGTCAACCTTTCCATAATGGCTTTATTGAAAGCTATCACGCTACTATGAGAGATGAGTTGCTCCAAAGAGAACAATTTGATACCCTTAGTGAAGCTAAAGACAAAATATTTAATTGGGTAAACTCCTATAATACCAAAAGACCCCATTCTGCCCTGGGATATAAAACCCCTATGGAGATATGGAATGAATTTTTCAGATACTAATATATTAGATATCTTAACCAGTATGCACCCTTTCACACAACCCTCTCATAACTCCTGTCTAATTTTTGGGGGCATCTCAGCTTAGCTTAGCTTAGTATTCCATAACTTATCCATCTTTCTAAAAAATCATGAAAAGTATATTTGTATCTTGAACATCTTCGTCGTTTATCCCTTAATTTGTATAATTTCCTGCTATTACACTTAGGGAAAATTCTGTGTCCATTTTTAAGGCATTTTTTCGACACATATCTCTTAGCCCTGCTTTCACTTGAAATCAGCTCCAGATAGGTATTTAAGTCCATCTGACACCTATATCATAGGTGCCAAAACTTAATCAATTACCAAGTAATTTATTATTAGAATCTTTAGGAGGTAAAAATGAAATCGAAACTAAAAAAAATAATTAAAGAGCTTATGAAGAAAGAATATTGTAAGGCTGTAATAAAAAGTGAGGGACATGTGAATAAGTTTTTTGCAATGCACCTTTCCTGATTCGGTCACATATCGCGAGGTAAATCCCATCTATGATGATCTTTCACTTCTGTGGGATGGTGGAGGAATGGTTCCGAATTCTTATATCTGGGTTAATTCGTCCCAATCTGAAGTCACAACATTATAAATCTTAATTGGTTCTCTTTTACCTTTTATTGTGGCAGGTGGTAATGGCACAATTTCAAAGTGATCTTTTACAAGTCTATAAGTTGCATCACTTATTATTATCTGACCTGGTTTCGCAATGGAGCACAATCTGGAAGCAACATTTACAGTGTCTCCTATAACAGAATATTGCAGTGTTTTGGTAGAACCTATATATCCTGCAACCAGTTCTCCAGTATTAAGTCCTACACCAATCTGAATCGGTTCTTTACCTTCCTGAATTCTCGTTAGATTGAATTCTTTTATCATTATTTGCATATTCACAGCAGATCTTACTGCTCTTATGGCATTATCAGGATGGTAAATGGGAGCACCCCAGATAGCCATAATTGCATCTCCTATGAATTTATCCAGAGTACCTTCATGAGCAAATACTATATCCACCATAAGTTCAAAGTACTCATTTAACACATCCACAACTTCCTGAGCTGTTACTTTTTCACTCATGGAAGTAAATCCTCTAATATCTGCAAAAAGTACTGTGGCAAATCTACTCTCTCCTCCTTTTTTTACTTCAAGTTTGCCACTTATCACCTGTTCTGCCAGATTTGGAGATAGCATCCTTTGAAGATTTTCTCTTGTTACTGCTTCGTCTTCCAGTTTTCTGGCAAGGCGTATATTTTCAATAAAGATAGCTGCCTGATTTGCAATATTTGTAAGAATATGAAGATCCTTTTCATCAAAAGCATTAGTTGCAATCTGAGTATCAAGAATAATGATTCCAAGAACTTCACCGGAATGTATAATTGGTACTGCCATTGAAGATCGGATTACCTGCATTATAATGGACTTTGAACCTCTGAATCTGCTATCCATTATAGCATCTGAAGACAGTATCCCTGCTTTTTCTTTTAATACTGCGTTTACAATGGTATTTGAAATTATAATATTTTCTGTTTTCCGGAATTTTGTTTTAACTGCTCTGGGTGCACGTTGTCCTTTTTCATCACACACCATAATGCTT
>JALVMZ010000555.1 GCA_027032655.1 Desulfobacteraceae bacterium | reverse complement strand
AGTTATGAGATAGTTTTACACACAGGCTCCTTATTATGAATTACAAAAAAATCCTAAACATACCATTAAAATAAAAATACAGTTTCTTATTTGATTTTATAAGGGTTCTACTATGAGAATCTGCAAAATATTTATCGTGTTTCTGCCCTTTCTATTCGTTTATTCCTGCACCTATGACAGGGAATTTGCATATCTGAATGATCAGGTCACGGAGCTAAACAGACAGGTGAAAAACTTACAGGATTCGGTTGATAAAAGGGTTGGTGAAGAACTGGATAATAAGTTACAGACGATTCATTCCCAGCAGGCCTCAATGCGCATTGAGCTGGACAGGGTCAAAAGCAAAATGGCGGAGATTAATGGGAGGATGGAAGATAATGAGAATCTTATAAAAAGCATGCTGGACAGAGACCTCAAGGAAAAAGATGAGATAAAAAAGGCCCTGATAGATTTATCCGATAGACTTGCAAGACTGGAGAAGATGGTAAATTATCAGTATGAATATCTTGGTCTGAAGCGACCTCAGGAGACTCCATCCACCGTTTCATCCGGGTATGAACCACCGCCAGAGAATAAATCCCCGGAAATGGGAAAATTGGGAGAAGACCAACTTTATGATCTGGCACTGAATCTTTACAGAGAAGGCAAATACGAACTTTCAATTAATAGGTTTCAGGATTTTGTAAAAAGATTTCCATCATCTGATAAGGCTGATAACGCATATTTCTGGATTGGTGAGTGTTATATGGCATTAAACCAATACAGCCAGGCCATACTATCTTACCAAAAGGTTATAGAGAGATATCCAAAAGGAAATAAGGTTCCTTCTGCCATGTTAAGACAGGCAATTGCCTTTTTAGAATTAAAGGATGTAACCCCCGCCAAATTGCTTCTAAAAAAGATTATAAAAAGACATTCAAAGTCTCCTGAGGCAAAAATAGCCAAAAAGAAACTCAGGCAATTGAGATAGCGTTGAGAATATCTCCTCTGCTGATTACACCCACAAGTTTTCGAGAATTATTGTTCTCCACGACAGGAAGTAAGGCATAGTCACCCATCCTGAGCCTATTTATTGCAATGAATAGGTTGTCTTCCACTGTTACAGTGACCACATCCTTTACTGCAAGGTCCTTAGCCTTTAGTGCCTCATCCTTGGCCTTACTTATTAATCCTTGAAAATCAGAGAATGAAAGGATGCCAATCAATTTTCCTTGTTTATCTGTAACAGGGAAACTCCTGAATTTGCTTTCATAAAATTTCTGTTTTATCCTTTTAAAATCCTCATCTTCATTGATACTTACTGGAGATGGATTCATGGCATCTTTTACCTTTATGGTTTTTAACCTGTTTGCCTCTTTTTTGGATTCAGCCTCTATAACTGCCCTTGATGTTTTAAGCTCATTTATTGTCCTGTTGTAATATTCAATTACCTCTTTTCTGTCCAGCATGCCCAGTAGTCTGGTTGGATCCTGTTCAGTTACCACAGGGATTCTCTGAATATTTCTTATGGTGAACTTCTTTAATACCTCGTTTAAATCTTCAGATGGGGTGGTGTAGATTATATCTGACCTTGCTATATCTTTCATAACCACAAGATCACCTATTTCATGCTCAAAGAGAAAGCCTCTGATATCATTTATTGAAAAGATTCCCGTGAGTCTGCCATTCTTATCAACCACAGGGAAATAGTGTTGCTCTGTGGAGCTGAAGACCTTTTTAAAGGTATTAAATGACATATCCTCAGGTATTAATTGAACCTCTCTTATGAAAGGCATAAGGTCCTTGACTCTAATCCTGCCAAGGATATCCACAAAGAAGTCCCCCCTGTGGGCAATTGAGTCAACTCTGGTTGGAACCTGTTTTATATAAATTGTCCATCTTCGGGTTATTAAATAGGTAATGGAGCAGACAAGTAATGATGGCAGGAGTAAATGATAGGAATTTGTCATTTCACTCACAAATATTATAGTTGATATGGGTGCATTGGAGACAGCAGTGAAAAATCCCGCCATTCCCACCACCACAAATGAGCCAGGATGGGACACTATGGCTGGCATAAAATTATGAAAAATCTTACCCATGGCACCACCAAGGGCTCCTCCAATAACTATGGATGGACCAAATACTCCACCACTACCACCTGAACCTATGGAAAGTGAAGTGGTCAATATCTTGCCAAATGCAAGTGCTATAAGAAAAAGGATGGGAAGTTGATTTTCCAGTGCCATCTGGGCAAACCCATATCCGAATGCCAGAGTCTGAGGAAGAAAAAAGCCAATAATACCTGTGCCCAGCCCACCAATTGCGGGTTTAAAATGGCTCTTTATAGGAAGTTTTTTTGTAAGATCATGCACACCATAAAATGATTTAATATATAAGATGGCTCCACCAGCAAGCACAAAGGAGAGTATGGTATATGGTCCCAGTTCCAGAGGATTCTGAAAGACAAAATCAGGTGCTTCAAATAGGGTTCCCCATCCAAAGACAATACAGAAAGTGCAATATGCTACTACCGATGAAATCCCTGCCGGGATAATTACCTCATACTCAAACTCAGGTTCACGATACAGCACTTCAGCGGCAAATAATGCACCAGCAAGGGGTGCCCTGAATATGCTTCCTATACCTGCTCCCATGCCTGCTGCTACCATTATTCTTCGATCCCTATCGGAGAGTTTCAATCTTGTAGCAAGGAAGGAGCCGAAACCTGCTCCAATCTGTGCAATGGGGCCTTCTCTTCCGCCAGAGCCTCCGGTTGTTAGAGTTATTGCAGATGCAATGGTTTTAATGATAGGTATCCTATTTCGAACAAATCCGCCTTTATTGTGGTATGCATCTATAGCAGCATCTGTTCCATGACCCTCTGCCTCTGGTGCAAATGTATATACTATCCAGCCACTCAGTATTCCTCCGAATGCAGGAAGAAGTAAAAGCATCCATCTTTTAAAGGGACTATTAGTTGGAGAGAAAAGCTCGGTTTCTCCTGCAGGGGGGGGAGGTCTGTAACCTGCCAGATAATCCATGAATACATGAAAACCCACCTGACAGAGATAATGGAAAATTATTGATCCAAGGCCAGCTATTAACCCTATCAGCACATAATAGAAAATCTGCTTTGCACTTATACCAAGTGACATTCTTTTTAGCTTTTTCCATGAATTACTCTCGGCTGCCATTAGAGTTCCATATCTTCTGTATCGGTTTTCTCTACTATATTAATATATAAACCGTTAAGTCAATAATTGATAGGGAGTGTATGGCTATTCACAATATAATTTTAAAGATTAGCATTTATTAATTGCTTATAGTTATTCCAGATAAAATATTTTTTTTAATTTTTTTTCTATTGATTTGAGATATTTT
>JALVMZ010000554.1 GCA_027032655.1 Desulfobacteraceae bacterium | reverse complement strand
TCAAGCTGATCTATATTTCTATCCCATGAGTAATTATCCTCTACGAATCTTCTTACATTAATACACATTTTATCCCAGGATTCTTTTTTTTCTTTTATAATGGTGCAATACTTATATATCTTATCTGCCATACTGCTTGCAGTTAGATCTTTAAATAAAAGTTCTGGATCGATTTGAAGGAGTATCTCTTTGGTCCCACCAATAGGGGTTCCAAGCACAGGAACACCACACGAAAGGGACTCCAGTGTAACCAGTCCAAAACCCTCAAGTTCCTTAGATGGCAATATAAACAGATCCGCAGCTTGATAATATAAAGGCAACTTTTCTTCAGATATAAACCCCTCAAATCTAATCCAGGGGTTTAATTCTAATCTCTTTGTAAGTGTCATTAGCTCTTTCCTAATGGGTCCGTCTCCTCCTATTATAACATAAAAATCATTAAATCTATTTTTAAGAACAGAGATGGCCTTAATAAGGATATCAAGACCCATCCTGGGCACATGATTTCTTATTGTAAGTAGAATAACTTTATCTTCAGGTATCTTGAGTATTTTTCGTAAGGCATTCTTATCTTTGCAGGGTTTAAACTTTAAAATATCCACTCCTCCAGGAATTACATTGATTTTATCCGATGGTATTCCATGATTTCTTATTAATTTATCTTTTGTGTAATTACTTAGCACAACTATTTCATCACATCTTTTAATTACATATTTTTCAAGATATCTTCGAAATTCCTTATTTAAAAGGTAGGATAATTTATTTAAAAGATTTTTAGGAGCCGGATTTCTTGATGTATATTCTTCAAATGAAAGAGAATGACATGTGTAAACGGTTTTTTTGTTTTTTAAAGCCCCTGATTGTATTATTCCTATGGATGAGAAGGGCTGGTGGAAGTTAATACAATTATAACTTTTTTTATCATTAAGGGCGTTAAAGATGGCACGACTCCTCATCCATGAATGTAATAAGAAAAGGATGGGGGTCTCCGGCTTAATAGGATATCTGAATTCTTTGACACCATTAATTTTAATGTATGGCTTTTGGGATATGTATGGCCTTCGGGTAATAATATGGACAATATGTCCCCTTTTAGTTAGTCTTGTGCTCTGTTCGTATAAGACCCGTTCAGCACCACCAATTACCGATTCTATTGAAACATCAGAGACAAAAAGGATTTTCAAGGATTGTTCTCCACTGGATAATTTTAAGATAGGGATATCAATTAAAGAAATCTTAATTAAGTAATAAGACGACTATGCTCCTGTTTGATACATCTGTCATATATCACTGTGATCCCATAATTTAATGCCTTTTCTATAGCATCCTGATTTATCACGCCCAACTGCATCCATATAATCTTTATTCCTTTCTCTATTGCCTGATCCACCACAGGGGGGACCCTTGAAGGATTCAGAAATATATTCAGTATGTCTATACTATGAGGAATTTCAGAGATATTTCTGTAGCACTTAAATCCCAGTATTTCCTTCTGCCCTGGGTTTATTGGGATGATATCATATCCATGTTCAATCAGGTAGCGGGCCACCATGTTACTGTCCCTTTGAGGTTTTGGAGAAAGACCTACCACAGCAACTCTTCTGGATTCTATAAGTATCCTTCTGATCTCATCATCACCGGGATTTTTCATGGATTTCTTTTTATTCATCAATAATCTTTTTTACTTTTTGGACTTTGTTACTTACATCCAACACCTTTTTAACACCGGGTATATTCTCCACGGCCTTCATTGCAACCTTTTTTTCAATATTATTCTGAATCTTTTTGCTTTCATTCTTATTATTTACGGAATCTTTAGATGAGTCAGAGCCTTTTTTAAATTTCCTCAATTCCCTGACTGTCTCTCCAAGCCCTTTTCCTATTTCAGGCAGTCTTTTTGCCCCGAACAGGAAGAGCACTATAATACCTATAAGTAATAATTCGGTAGTTCCAACCCACATGGGCTTTTCTCCTTAAGGTATCTTTTAATCAATGAATTGCACCTGTGCTTCTTTTTCCTCTCTTGGTTCAATATCTCCAATATAAAATCCGGTCTCTCCCATTGCTTTAAGCCTTAACATGATTTCATCCATGTCTTTATCACTCACAACCATAACAAGACCTATCCCGCAGTTAAATGTCCTTAGCATTTCCTGTTCAGGGATACGGCCATTTTTCTGAAGAAAATTGAATATGGGATGCCTGCTCCAGTTTTTCTTTCTGATAATAGCTTTACACTGTTTTGGCAAAATTCTGGACAGATTGTCAATAAGACCACCTCCTGTGATATGTGCCATACCAAGAACAGAGAAATCCCTTAAGATACTATTTATTACTCTTCTATATATCCTGGTTGGCTCAAGTAATTCTTCACCAACAGAGCGGCCGAGCTCCTCTATATAATCGTGCACAGTGAGTTTCATTTTATCAAACAGGATTCTTCTTACTAAGGAATAGCCATTGCTGTGGAGACCACTTGAGGATATGCCTATGAGTTTGCACCCATAAGATATTTCTGAGCCATCCATTATTCTTTCATTTTCAACTATCCCCACCACGAATCCTGCAAGGTCATATTCTCCCTTTCGGTAAAAGTCGGGCATCTCTGCGGTCTCTCCCCCTATGAGGGAGCATCCTGCTTCTACACATCCCGCAGCAATACCTTTGATTATCTGTTCTGCCTTTTTCAGATCAAGTCTATCCATTGCCAGATAATCCAGCATGAATAAGGGTGTGGCTCCCTGAACCATAATATCATTTACACACATCGCTACAAGATCAATCCCCACTGTGTCATGTTTATCCATCATAAAGGCTATCTTTAATTTCGTTCCCACCCCATCTGTGGATGAAACAAGCACAGGATTTTTATAATCTTTGCTTTTGAGTGAATAGGCACCTGCAAATCCCCCGATATCCATCAATACACCGGGCATAAATGTCTTTTTAATAATGGGCTTAATAATTTCTACGAATTCATTACCAGCGTCAATATCCACCCCGGCTTGTGCATAAAGACTCTTTTTATTTTTCTTTGCCATACTTATTACCGGATTTTTAAGATTACTTAAGCATATTAAATTAGATAGGTTTTTAATTGTCAATTCATTTCTAATCAATGTCTTTACTTGACATATTCATTTTCTAAGAATAACCATAATAATTCATTGATTTTTTCAGGGTGTAAAGGAATGAAAACCGATTCATATAAGGATGCTCTTAAATACCTTTATGGGCTCCAAAAATATGGAATAAAATTCGGCCTCAATACCACCTCCAATATCTTAAATAGGCTTGGTAACCCCCATTATGGCCAGAACTACATTCATATTGGAGGCACAAATGGGAAAGGTTCAGTTTCTGCCATGCTGGAGAGTATATTAACCAGGGCAGGTTTCAGGGTGGGACTTTATACATCTCCTCATCTTGTCAGATTTACAGAGAGGTTCAGGATCAATGGAAAGGAGATTCCTGCTGATGAGGTTGCAGGACTTGTAAATGATGTGCGAGCTGTAATGGATCCAGAAGAACCTCCCACCTTTTTTGAGGTTACTACTGCCATGGCACTTCTTTACTTTGCAAGGGAAAATACCGATATATCAATAATTGAAGTGGGTATGGGCGGGAGACTTGATGCAACCAATGTAATCAATCCTGTTCTCACCATAATAACCAATATATCCCTGGAACATCAGTTCTTTCTTGGAAATACTATAAGTAAGATAGCTTATGAAAAGGCGGGAATAATAAAAAGGGGGGTTGATCTCATAACAGGTGCAAGACAGAAGAAAGTATCTGATTACTTTAAATCCGTCTGTCATGAGAAAGGAGCCCGGTTCTGGAAACTTGGAAAAGACTTCCGATTTCGTTCAAAGGATGGTTCTTTTAATTACTATGGAATCAGGAGAAAGATAAAGGATATTAGTATTTCTCTCAGAGGAGGATTCCAGGTGAGAAATGCATGCCTTTCACTGTGTGCTGTTGAACTCCTTGAAGAGAAGGGGTTTAAAATAGCTGATGAGAGTATTTTTAAGGGACTTTCCAGTGTTGAATGGCCAGGTAGAATCCATGTGTTTCAGAAAGGCCCCTATATCATCCTTGATGGGGCGCACAATCCGGGTGCCGTAAGGGAGCTATCCAGGGTAATATCAAAGGAGTTTGTTTATAAAAGAATGATTCTGATAATCGGTGTAATGGAAGATAAGGATATAAAGGAAATGCTAAGTGGAATTGTGCCAGTTGCAGATCATGTTATATTCACGAGACCTGTCTATTCAAGGTCTGCCGAGCCTTCTCATTTATTATCAGCATCAGAGGGGCTATTCATATCTCATGAAGTGATTGGAAATATTCCGGATGCAATTGAAAGGGCAAAAGAGATGGCACAATCAGAAGATATGATCCTTATTACTGGTTCCCTTTTTACAGTGGGAGAAGCACTATCTCATCTTGATCCTGTGAAATACCAGCCTGATGATGTCTAATTCACTTCTGGACGCCCTTTTTTTTCTGTGATATAGAGAACATGAGAGGATTTATAGCAGATGGACCATAAAAAAAATATATATCTTCTCATTTTAATATCAATCCTTGTTTATCCCTTTTCAAGACCCTCTGCACAGGAATTTATTGAGGGTAAGATTTTAAGACATAAAGAGGCTAAGTGGGAGATAAGGGCAAAAAAGATAACACACCTTAGAGATGAATACCTATACATTGCAGAGGGTGGAGTAGTGATAACCAGAGATGGTCAGGTCCTTTCAGCAGAAAGAGCCATATATAATTCCAATACAGGACTGGTGCAGGTATCAGGACATGTTCTTATAAAGATAAATGGAAATATTATGAGTGCTGAAAGGGCACTTTTTGACCTTAATAATTATCAGGGACAGATTATAAAGGCCAAACTATTTGTAAAGGAAAATGAGATTCTTATCACGGGAGATGTGGTGGAAAAGATAGGGGATAAAACATACAGGTTAAGAAGATGCAAGATTACTGCCTGTGATCAAAAGAATCCTGACTGGAGCATTACCGGATCCATGGTCAAGCTCACCGTAGAGGGATATGGCACGGTCAGGGGGGCAGCATTCAGGATAAAAAATATCCCGGTGTTTTATCTTCCATGGGCGGTATTTCCTGTAAAGAGAAAAAGGCAAACAGGATTTCTTCTGCCCCGACTGGGCTATGGGGAGAGAAGGGGGGTTGATATTGAGCTTCCATTTTTCTGGGCCATCTCAGATAACCTTGATGCAACATTTTATGAGAGATTCATGGGTGAGCGGGGCTTTATGCAGGGGCTGGAGTTCAGGTATGCGGGGCCGGAGCACTCCAAAGGGATATTTCTGGCAGACATCCTCTCAGACAGGGTTAAGGATAAGGATATGGGCGACACTGCTCAGGCAGAGTTGAGTCCATATGCCAGGACAAATACAACAAGATACTGGTTGAGAGGGCGTTTTGACCAGATTCTGCCATACAAAATATCTTTTAAGGGGGACATTGATTACCTTAGTGATCAGGACTATTTAAAGGAGTTTTCAGGGGGGCTTTATGGTTCTGATCCGAGACCGCAATTGTCAAAGGAATTTGGAAGACCTGTAGATGACATATTCTCTGCAACAAGAAGATCCAGGGTGAAACTCTCTAAAGAAGGAGAAAATTGGACACTGGATGTGGGAGGAGCCTACTACCAGAGACCTGAAAACCCTGCAAATGATTCGACCGCTCAACCCCTTGGTGGAGTGGATTTTGCCATTCTTCCCGGGAAGCTCAATGGATTACCCATTAGTTTTGCCCTGAATACGGATTATGATTACATATGGCGGGATGATGGTCAAAGGGGACATAGAGCTTATATCTTTCCTGAAATATCATATCCCATGTGGCACTCTCCCTACATTGAATTTGAACCATCCATTGGCTTTGAAATTAATTCCAGGATATTTGAATCACCTGAAACAGGTCATAGCACTCAGTATTGCCCGGTTATCAGGGCCAGACTCGGAAGCGTCATTGAGAGGATATATGATGGTCCCATAATTGGTCTGGATGGCCTGAAACATAAGATAAGTCCCACTCTTGAATATGAATACAGGGATTTTCATCAGGATTCATTTCATCCCTGGTTTGAGCCCATGGATGTTCGGGATGGGATGAATCAGGTAACACTATCCCTGTTGAATCGTCTTGATAGTAAGAGGTCATCCAAGGATGGAACTGTAAAATATAGTAGATGGGGTATTCTGGATATAAAACAGCCATACAGCATCAAAGAGGCAAGAAGGGATGAGGAGCCGTGGAGGGAAAAAAGACCCTTTCTCCCATTGGAGGCTGTCCTGAGACTATATCCCATTGATCTTTTTGAATTTGAAGCCAATGCCACATGGGATCACTATACAGAGGAGATAGCATCTGCAGACCTTCTGTTTCAGTTGAATGTCCCCAGAGAAGGAGGAAGGAAGGATACATACAGGCTTGACTATCAATACATGTCAGGGGATACGGAAAATATTAATTACTTCATTAATGTCTATTTGGGAGGTGGTTTTTCAGCAGGCACATCCATGCGAAGAGAACTGAATTTTGGCGATACACTTGAGAGCAATTACTGGCTTGACTATGAGTCCCAGTGCTGGGCAGTTAGGTTCAGTGCCGGAAGCCTTGATGGAATAGATTCTGTAATGCTTACCATAAAGCTTAAAGGACTTGGCCAGTTATAGGATAAAGATACTTATAAGTCCGATTAATATGCAGTAAGGTGAAAATAAAATAAGCTTTCCCTTTTTAACTATCCTTATCATGAAATATAATGCAAGCAGTCCCACAATAAAACTCATGGTTATCCCGGCTATTATGGAATAGGGATTAATACCATGAATGCCTTCATGGAGTATTTTTAGTGCTACTGCACCAATAATTGCAGGTATGGATATTAAAAAGGAGAATCTGGCACAGAGTCCCCTCTCTATTCCAAGGGTCATGGCAAATACTATTGTGATCCCTGACCTGGAAATACCGGGTATAACGGCCATACCCTGTATTGCCCCTATAAACAGGGCAAAGAGCGGCGATATGGTATCTCTCTTAAGATGAGACTCAGGTATAAAGCCGGACAAAATAAGAATGAATGCGGTTATTAATAGCATAATGCCAACACCGGAAGTGGATGAGAAGATAGATTCCACTGGTTTTTCAATAAGGAGACCGATAACTCCAGTGGGGATCTGGGCAAGGATAATGGAAATCAAAAGCTTAATGCCTTTCCTGTTCTCTGGATATCTGTTATCCATCTGCTGAGTTCTAATTTTAAAATAGGAAATGGTGTCTAATGCCATGTCCATCAGGTCCCTTCTGAAATATATCAGAAGGGCCATTAATGTGCCTAAGTGAAGCCCCGCATCAAAGAGGACCTGAGGCTCCTTTATCCCAAATAGGCTTTGCAGGATTACAAGGTGTCCGGAACTGCTTATGGGCAGAAATTCTGTTAGCCCCTGAAGTATTCCCAGCCATAACCCCTCTACCACTCCCATATTGTATTTAGAACTCCTTTTGATTGTTGATTTCCGGCAGGTTAAAACGAAATTTTATAAAAATCAATCAATAATGTTTGTTTCTTTTTAATGCTTTCCTTGACACATTATGGCCTTTTACCTATAGTTAATTTTATTGAACCTTCTGTTCATAAAAAGGGGGAGATAAGATGAAAGTAAAGGTGGGGATATTATCAGCAGGAGCTGATTGTCCTGGAATAAATAGTGCCATACACTGGTTTGTATATTCTGCCATGGACAGGGACCTGATTCCTGAAAGGGGCATGATATTTGATATTATAGGAATAATTGATGGATGGAAGGGGCTGATTGAGGTAAAGCCGGATAAAAAGGACAGTCTTAATAAATGGACCATGAAGTTGACGCCAGAGATTGTAAGAACATGGGATCGATATGGAGGAACAAGGCTTGGAACCACAAGAATAAATCCATTTGATCCCAAGAATGATAAGTCAGATATATTAATTAAAAACATCAAGGCACTGGGCCTGGATGCCTTGGTGGTTATAGGGGGCTTTGATAATCTGGGTGTGGCATACAGACTATACAGAGAGAACATCAATGTTGTGGGCATACCCAAAACCATTGATAAGGATCTGTCTGAGACGGATTATACCCTGGGGTTTGATTCGGCCGTTAATATAATAACTAAGGATATAGACAGACTCAGAATAACTGCAGGGTCTCATAGCAGGATATTTATTGTGGAATCAATGGGCAGGAAGGCTGGATGGCTGGCCCTTGAAGGTGGAGAGGCATCAGGTGCAAATATAATCCTCATCCCGGAGCACGACTTCGTAATAGAGAGGGTGGTGGAATTGCTTAAGGTAAGAAGAAAAGCAGGGGAAAGATATAGCATTGTTCTTATATCAGAAGGAGCAAAGCCAAGGGGAATGGAAGAGATTAAGGAGAGAAGAGGAAAAGATGGATTTGGACATTATTATCTTGGCGGTGTTGGTGGATTTCTGGCAGAGGAGATTGAAAAAAGAACAAGATTGGAGGTAAGATATGTGGCACTGAGGCATCTTCAAAGAGGTGGAGCCCCTACAGCCTATGACAGACGAATGGGCAGAAAATTCGGAATAGCAGCAGTGGATATGATAGTAAATGATGATTTTGGTAGAATGGTGAGTCTCAAGCAGGGGGAGATAGCCACTGTTCCACTTAAAAAAGCACTTGAAAAACTTAACCTGGTTGATGTGGAAAAATATTACAATACAAAGAATTATAAATCCCTTGACAGGATATTGTAGGAGTATTCAGGAAATATTTTTCCTGGATTGAGTATGTTATTGGGATCAAATACCATCTTAATTCTTCTCATGAGTTCTAAAACACTCTGGGATATTTCACGGTCAATATAACCTGCCTTTGTAATTCCTATACCGTGTTCTCCTGATATTGTCCCCTTTAATTCAAGAACCTTCTCTATTAATTGATCCACTATTTCTCTGGATTTACTTTTCTCCACAGGATCAGAGGCATCGAATAGTATATTCACATGGATGTTGCCATCGCCAGCATGACCAAAGCAGGGAATGGGCAGTTGGTATTTATTGCTAAGGGATTCAATAAAACTTAGAAGTTCAGGAATTCTGCTCCGGGGAACAACCACATCATGTGCAACTTTGTGAGGTTTAAGATTGGAGATGGTGGGAGAGAGCTCTCTTCTTGCATCCCATATCCTCTCCTCTTCATCCGTAGATGGGAGGTGAACTGACAGTGCCTTTTGGTTCAGAAGGAGTTTTTTCAGGTCTTCCGTATCTCTTTTGACTTCATCCATTTTACCATCAACTATTATAAGCAAAATTGAAGATGTTCTTTCAGATACAGGTATTCCCATTTTATCTTTAATGGCCTTTATACATAAATGATCCATAAATTCTATGCCTGCAGGAACAATTCCTGATAACATCATTTCGGAAACACTTCTTGAGGCTGTTTCATTGTCCTCAAACATTGCCACTATGGTCTTTGAGGTCTCAGGCTTGGGGATTGCTCTCAGGATAATAGCAGTTATGATGGCAAGTGTTCCTTCGGAGCCAACAAGCAGTCTTGTAAGGTCATATCCCACAACTCCTTTTACGGTCTCAGCCCCTGTGTTTATTATTTCACCAGTGGGTAAGACTGCCTCCAGGCCAAGCACATAGTCCCTTGTAACACCATATTTTACTGCCCTCAGTCCCCCTGCACATTCAGCCACATTTCCGCCAATTGTGCATTTATCCGCACTTGCTGGGTCAGGGGGATAAAAGAGGCCATAGTGTTCCAGGCGTCTTTGAAGCTCTGAGGTTATAACCGATGGCTCCACAACAGCAATCATATTATCGGGGTCAATTCGGAGTATTCTATTGAGTCTATCCATCGAAATCACGATACCTCCGCTGACAGGCAGGGCACCTCCTGTTGTGCCTGTTCCTGCCCCCCTGGGGACAACCGAAATCCGTTCTCTATTGGCTATTGTTAGGATTCGAGAGAT
>JALVMZ010000553.1 GCA_027032655.1 Desulfobacteraceae bacterium | reverse complement strand
TCTGAGTATAGACCTTGAAAGGCCGATCTCCCGCTTGATTGAAGAAGCCATTAAGGATTTACTCAAAAAATACCAAAGGAAAAAATAAATTCCACTCAAGGAATGAAATAAAAAACCCAAGCTCGCCCTAATTTTGCCCTGAATTTTTTCAATATAAAACCTTAACTTTTCCCTAAAATCTTAAAAAGCCAATTATATCAAGTAATTAAATAAACCTGCCAAAAACCTATGCAATGTCTGATATTAGTCTCAAAAAAATAAGCCCTGAGACACCCCTGAAACACCCATGAGAAGGGTATGAGAGGTATATCAGTTAATCAATCTCAGTCCTTTTATACCTGCTCCACAAATAATCAATCACATCTTGCTCAAAAAAGTATCGTTTTCCTGATTTTTCCACATACTTTAGACCACCCCTGATCCAGTTAGATAGCTGTCGGCTATGTCCTGATTTTGTAACGGGCAGGTCTAATCTTTCGCAAAGGTCTTTTTCTGACCATATTTGATCTAACTTCTCCGGTTTCTGAGTCATAAGCTATATCCTCCTTAGTAATAAAATTTTCTAAATGATATGCTTTATCCATCCATCCTTTCTCAGTCGCTAAATTATAAGCTTTTATAAGTTTTTCTTGAGGTGCATTCAATAAAAGCTGAACACACCAAGAACAGACAAAAGATGTTACCTCTTCATCATGCCTGAATGGAATCCTTCTCCCGTTACATTGATAAGTCTCTTCTTTTAAACAAAAAACACAAACCATCTCTTTAATCTTTTGGTTAAGGGTTAATTATTATCTTATCTCTTTTGCCTCCTTGAATAATAAAAGTGGATATATACCCTCATAGTTGCCTGTCCACCCCGCCCCCTATACGGGAGGCGGATGATGTAATTCTCTCCCATTGTCATTTTTTGTCACAAGCATTTTTAAAAGCCTTGATAATCAAGGGATTCAGAGCCTTCAATCTGATATAAAATCAGGTTCACTTTTAATAATTCTTTGTATTCCATAGTATATGAGTTGTTATGTTGTTTCCTTTCAGTCTCCTAATTATGTGTTTACACTTGTTATTTTTGACTTTAAAGTATCTCTCTCTCAAGTAGTGCCTATCATCCCCCATCCAATGATCACTGCTCATTTAGCTGTCTTGTTATTCTTTCTGTGAAATTCCGCTTAATCCTTTCCAAATCCTCAAAGTCCAGATGAAGAGCATTTAACTTCTGGTCTATCTCTTCTAAAAAAGTTTCTTGAAAGATTTCTCTATTTATCGGATCAGTATGATATAGCAATCTCTCTTTCATAGTGGATAAATAAGCTATAAACTTCTGTTTGACTTTACCGTTTTCCTTATAGCTCTTTACAAGGATAGCATCTAAGGTGTATTTCCCTTTATTGTGTCCTTGTTTTAATTTTCGCTTTCTCAATCTTATAAACATCTATTACCCATTTCTGTTTTATCTATGTTGTAGATGTTTCAAGTGTTCTTACCTCATCTATGGTTTTCGATAATGGCTTTCAATAAAATCCATGATATCTTGAAATCTAAAACGTATTAGGTGTTTTGCCTTAGAAGGAGAAGGAATTTTTACTACAGGGATCAGACCTCTTTCAGCAAGTAAGTATGGATAAGCCCTTGAGCAATTAAGTATCCTGGCCACTTCATCAGGTTTTAATAATTTCAGCTCATTATTGAGTTTATTTTGGTTGATCTCTATCATCTCTTTAGTGTTTTATATTCCCCCATACCCCCTGGTATATATATAAGATGCTACCCAAAAAGGAAGTCCAAGATTGAAAATTAACAAAATCATGAAAACCTTGATAGACAAGGGTATGGGCATTTTCTGGAAAATCTTCATCTTCCCATTTAGGAAGTTCAAGATTGTAAAATTCCCATCTTGGTCTATCCATTTGGATAGTTACATAGCTATCCATTTGGATATCTACTTTTGCTTTTTTATTTTGTGATAATACGCCCATCCCTTTCCCTGTCTTTTGTCCTTTTTCCGTTCCATCTTCTTAAACTTCGGAGTGTCCCAGTCTCTCCATCGTTCGGATATCGCATACAAATTGGGAGTCCTCTGCCATCCACCATGCCCCTGAGTTGTAAGGTCAATAAGTCCTTTCTCAATCAGTTCATCAATAGCCTTGCAAAACTGTTTAGATGAAATACCCAGTTTCTCTGCTTCTCTGTATGTGAATTGGATTTTCCCATCATTTACTCGAATCCAGTCCGTCACCTTCTTTTTCCCGCGCGTGGTAGTATGGGGTTGAACTTTTATCTTTCTCATAAAGTGCAAATAAACCACTAATGAAACCCTTGAAAGAGTATTCAAGACTGGATGTTTTATGAGGTCAATATCAATGTATATGCGCCGCCGTGCCATTTCTATTTACTCTTGACCTCCCGCTCCAGAAACTCCACAAGCTCAGACGCCCGATAAATCACTTTCTGTCCTATCTTGATTTTTTCTGGCGTAAATCTACCTTCCTTATGTGCCACCCAATAAAGGTATATGATATTCGAAGGCAATTATCCTCTCTCCCGTTCAGTCTCGAAGCAATCCTCTGGTTTCAAACCTAGCACCCGCCCCACTGCCAAAACTCTTTTATCATTCTCTTTAATCCGTTCGATTCCGTTTAGAATTCTGCTCAGTGTGGAAGGGTGTATTCCAGCAAGTTGAGCTATTCTATACATACGCATATTATTTAGCCTTATGGCCTTGATAAATTTATAACTAATCTTCACCAAAAACCTCCAAATCATTTTTCTTATGATTTTTGCATGAAGGAATTAGGAAGTAAATGCACATATAAGCAAATCCTTAAGTGTCCCCATAGTGAATAAATTGGATATTAAATTGCTGTATAAAGGAGTGTGATTACTGAGAGGTGGTATGAACTTGGCTTTCTACATCTTTGATAATCTCTTCTGCTTTTTTATATGACCTTATTACTTTCTTGTAGTTACTATCAAAAGTAGGATTATTATATCGATTATCTTTTGATTTATATTTAAATAAATCACGAGTGATTTCAGCAAATGATTTTTTATTAGGTAATTGATTAAGTTTTGGCACCTATGATATAGGTGTCAGATGGACTTAAAGGCTTATCTGGAGTTGATTTCAAGTGAAAGTAGGGCTAAGAGATATGTGTCGAAAAAATGCCTTAAAAATGGACACAGGATTTGCCCCAGGTGTAATAGCAGGAAATTATACAAATTAAGGGATAAACGTCGAAGATGTTCAAGATGCAAATACACTTTTCATGATTTTACAGGCAGGTGGATAAATTATGGGAGACTAAGCTGTAGAGAATGGTTATCAATAGTAAAGCTTTTTGAATTAGAGTTATCTGTTAGGAAGATAGCGGAACAGATGGGATTATCAT
>JALVMZ010000552.1 GCA_027032655.1 Desulfobacteraceae bacterium | reverse complement strand
GGTTCTGAGTGTGCACCCTTCTACTACTGGAGTGGATCGCCACTAAAAGGAAACTTAACAGCTCACAATCACGAAAGAAGATTACTTCTGATTGGCCTTAAAAATCCATCAGACTATGAAGGTCTCCCTATTCTCCATAATGGACTATCACTGAGGTATATAAATGTAAGCATATTTCCCATCCTGGTGCTTTTACTGACCTTTTCAGCCAGTGCTCTGCTCATATACGCTGGATATGGTATTTACAGGATATTAGGAGCCCTCCTCTCTGTTATGGCCATTACACTTCTGATTAATATTGATCCATTCAGAAGTTCACCTTATGATCCCTATCATGGGGATCAGGGAAGCGCACCATATCAACTGGTAATAGACTATGTGAATAAAAAAGGGGGACTTTGCTTCTGGAACTATCCAGAAACCAGATCAGGTATAAGAAAATTGGGTCCAATATATGTCAACACGCCACCGTATCCTGAGATGCTTGAACAAACAAGAGGATATACTGGATTTTCTGCACTATATGGTGATAGAGCCACAATCATTGAACCCGGAAAGCTCTGGGACCAGTTACTGCTGGATTATTGTGCTGGCATCAGAGACAGACCCATATGGGGAATATCAACTTCTGATTACCATGGGGAAGGTGAAGCAGGAGAGATACTCGGAAACTTTGTAACAGTATTTCTGGTAAAAGAAAAAACAGAATCTGAAATCCTATCTTCTATGAGAGCTGGAAGAATGTATTCATATAGGGGGAAATATCCTGAGCTTCTCATACTTGATGATTTCTCCATACACTCAGGAACTAAAGGAAGATATGCTATATCTGGGGAAGAGATCACTCTTGAGTCCAACCCTGTAATTGACTTAACAATCCGGTCAAAGACCGGTTATAAAGGACCTGTTTTAATAAGAGTTATAAGAGGGGGCATGGTTATCAGAGAATTTCGAACCAAACTTCCTTTTAATACCAGCTTTACTGATAATTTTTACAATAAAGGGAAAAAGATATTCTATCGTATTGATATTAAGGGAAGGGGAAGACTGCTTTCAAATCCCATCTTTGTAACATTTAAATAGCAGGAGGTGAGGTATGAAGGAGCTTATGAATACTTTCTTAAGACACTTTGTAATAGCCTCAAGCTGGGGGATTGTGCTTCTAATTGTATTTTTTATTGCAATGTTTGGCATAAAACAGCAGGTAAAAGAGGCCATTCAGTATTCTGCAAGAACAGCTATTGGTGAGCTTACCCTTGTTGCCCTTGATCCGTATATCACCAGTGGAGTAAAAAGAAATATAAAAAAAGGGATTGAATTCACCGCTGATACATTAAAAAGGGAAACAAAAGAGCTTTTAATGGAAATTGAATCAAAAGACAAGAAAAGAGACTGAAACTGAGTGGTATCCGATGATAATTGCCATACATCAACCCCAATATATACCCTGGCTGGGTTATTTTGACAAGATTGACCGTGCAGATGCATTTGTATTCCTTGACACTGTCCAGTTTAAAAAGAATGAGTATCAGAACAGAAACAGGATCAAGACAGTAAATGGATGGCAGTGGCTTACTGTTCCTGTAATTCATAGATTCCCACAGAGTATCAAAGATGTAAGGATCAATAATACCGTAAGATGGCGAAAAAAACACAGGCAATCACTTTTAACCAACTATTGCAGATCCAGGTTTTATGATTTCCTTATGCCCTATATGGAAGAGATATATTCAAATGAGTGGGAATATCTATCATTGCTTAATATAGAGATAATCAAATATATATCCAGATTGATTGGAATAGATACCACTTTTTATATATCATCGGAATTGGGAAACTTCCCTGAAGATGCAGATGAAAGGCTCATATCAATCATAAAAAGCCTGGGTGGAGACACCTATCTTGCAGGCTCTGGGGGTAAAAATTATATGGATATTAGTAAATATGAAAGACAAGGAATTAATGTTATATTCCAGGAATTCATTCATCCTGAATACTCTCAATTATTTGGGAAATTTGAACCATATATGTCCATTGTTGATCTTATATTTAATCATGGACCTGATTCTCTTACCATTATAAGGGGGGCAAGATGAATATACTTGCAATAGGTGCACATCCTGATGATATTGAAATTGGCTGTGGAGGAACATTGATTAAATATGCTGAGAGGGGACATAATGTATTCATGCTGATTCTTACAAAGGGTGAAAAGGGCGGTAATGGCGAAGAAAGATACAGAGAACAGATCGAATCTTCCAGGATAATCGGTGCCAGGGATGTATTCTGGGGAGGCTTTTATGATACAGAGATATATGATAAAGGGAACCAGATAATACAGAGGGTGGAATATTATCTAAAACAGATAAGGCCTGATTTCATATTTGTAAATTATTATGATGATACACATCAGGATCATAGAGTATTGAATGAATCTGTGCTTTCAGCCACAAGATACATAAAGAATGTCCTCTTTTATGAGGTCCCAACAACCAATAACTTCAAACCCCAGGTCTTTGTTGATATATCTGATACAATTGAAAGAAAGATAAGGGCACTGGAGGCCCATAGATCTCAGATTAAGAAAACAGGGATAAAAGGACTATCCATCAAGGAAGTTGCTCTTTCAAGTGCAAATTTCAGGGGCATCCAGGCAAGGGTAAAATTTGCAGAGGGTTTTGTCCCCCTCAGACTGTTCATAAATGTATAAAAGGCCTGAAAACATGAGGATAACACATTCAAAACCATTTATTGGGGAAAAAGAGGCTGAAGCAGTTAGGGAGGTTATCCTATCAGGCCAGATAGCGCAGGGGAAAAAGGTAAAAGAATTTGAAGATATCATGTCTGAATTCCTGAACCTAAAAGGAGGAGTTGCATGCAGTTCAGGCACAAGCGCCCTTCATCTCGTTCTAAAGGCCATGGATATTGGGCCAGATGACGAGGTGATAATCCCGAGTTATACATGCACTGCCCTTTTAAATGCAGTTAGATATACTGGAGCCCATCCAGTTTATGCTGATATCAGTTCACATAATCTTAATATCAATCCGGACGACATTAAAAACAGAATCACTTCAAAAACCAGAGCAATTATTGTGCCCCATATGTTCGGATATCCTGCTGAGATAGAACGGATTGTCAACATCGGATTACCTGTTATTGAAGACTGTGCACAGGCACTGGGCGGAACTTATAATAACAGACCATTGGGGAGCTTTGGAAAGGTAACGGTGCTCTCTTTTTATGCCACCAAGATCATAACCACGGGTGAAGGAGGCATGGTTCTTTCTGATTCCATTGATCTGATCGATAAAGTGAAAGACCTGAGGGATTATGATAAGAGGGGAGACACAAAACTGAGGTATAATTATAAAATGACTGATATTCAGGCTGCAATTGGAAT
>JALVMZ010000551.1 GCA_027032655.1 Desulfobacteraceae bacterium | reverse complement strand
ACTCAACTATCCTTTTTATAAACTGGGGTCTGATATATGCAAGATTGCCCGTTTCTCCAAAATGAACTTTTATTGCAATGAGTGCCCTTTTTGGGATTATCTCTTTTAATTTGATGTTCTCCATGAGACTATTAAGTTTGTCAAAGAGATTCCTTTTTGATGAGGCCCTTGTATCAACAAAAAAGACCTGACTTTTATTCATAAGTTCCTCCTATTAAATAGGAATTTCGACTAATCTGATTTAACAAATCTTTTTTCCATTGACAAATAAAAAGGACTTGAATTAATAATTTTAATCTTAATAATTTTGATAACATAAGGAAATAATCATGATAAAATATAGATGGGTTTTGTTATTTTTGATAATGGTGTGGATTTTCCCTGTATGTAGTAAAGGAGCATATGCCCAGGAAGACAGAGAGATCCTGAGTATAGAAGCATATGATATGTTAAATACTGTTCCTGACACATATCTTATTGATATAAGGACAAGGGCGGAATATCAATTCGTGGGGCATCCCAAAAGGGCATATCTCTTTCCATATATGTTTTTCCGTAATTCATTTGGTAAGGATCAGGAAGGGAATTATTCCTATATAATTGGACCAAAGAATAAGGACTTTATTCAGGAGATTAGTAAAGTATTTAAAAAAACAGATAATCTATTAATTATTGGAAGAGACGGAACAAGGAGTGCCCTTGCTGTTAAGGAATTGAGAAAGGCGGGATTTAAAAATGTATTTCATGTAATAGATGGATTTGAAGGACCTGAATTCCCATGGTTTAATGATACAAATCGTCATAAATTTTATAGACAGCTGGCAAAGAGAAATAAGATTTACGGGTTTGGACATAGAAGATATTATGGATGGCAGTGGTGGGGACTGCCATGGACATATGATATTGACCCCAAATACATATATCCTCCAGACCGGATACAAACCAAGAAAAAGAAATGAGGTGATAATATGGAATCCAAGGAATTGATCGAATTGATGGAAAAGATAGAGGAGAAGGGGATACCACCAGAAAAGGTGGAAGAGGAAGCTAAAATATCTTATGATCTTTTGCGGCTATATGCCAAATCAGGGCCGGTTCCTGTAACAATCGTCAACAGTCTCAAGAAACTTATTGAAGCACAGTGAAACTAAAGTGCGAAAAGATCAAAATACCAGACCATTATAATTGGTTCCTTTAAGATATGGGATGGGCTCTCTCTTTATTAAATCTCTTATTCTATCCATAAGTCTCCTGTCAGGAGATATTTTATACTTTTCATCTGCGCATATAATATAGGTGCCCTTTGATTCTGTCTTTACCCTAAAATATACATTACAATCTCCAGGGTGTTCCCTGAATATAGCCTTTAAGTGTTCAAGGAGTTCATCCTCAATATCATTTTCATCCATTTCTATTTCTATTGCCTTGACCTCCTTCTGTCTAAAGGAATCTATAGTGGATATATCCTTAGAGAGTATTTTTATTGAATTTTCGCCCACATCTGCAGTTCCAGAAATGATTAGAACCTCATCCTCTTTAAGAAGATGTCCAAATTTTTCAAAGGTATCAGGGAAGATGAGCACATCCACAGAGCCAGTTTTATCCTCAAATTTAATTACTGCCATCTTTTTCATATCCTTTGTTCGTTTTATTTCTATCTCAGAGATGACACCTGCAATCTTGACTTCGCTCCTGTCCCTGATTTCCTTAAGATGGTCAATACTATATATGCCCATTCCCACCAGGTCTTTATCATATCTATCCAATGGGTGACCAGTAATATAGAATCCAATGGCTTCCTTCTCTTTCTTTAGTCTCTCCTTTTCATTCCATTCATCCACATCAGGAAATTCAATAATTTCAGGTGCTGTTCCTCCTGCCCCGCCCATAAACATATTCAATTGTCCCGGGTTTCTATGGTAGGAACTGCATACCTTCAGGATAGTATCCAGGGCAGTATGCATTTTAGCACGATGGATACCCGCAAAATCAAAAGCCCCACATTCAATCAGGCTCTCAAGAACCCTCTTGTTTACTTTATAGGAGTCCATTCTTCTGCAAAAATCCACGATATCCTTGAATGGACCATTCTTTTCCCGTTCCTGTATAATCTCCTCAACGGCCTTGAGCCCAACATTTTTAACCGCTCCAAGTCCAAATCTGATTCCCCCTTCCACAATTGCAAAATCTGCCTGACTCTCATTTATATCAGGGGGGAGTATCTTGATTCCCATCTGTCTGCATTCTTCAATATTCTTTATTGTTTTGTCCTGGTTACCCATATCCTGTGTGAGTAAGGCTGCCATGAATTGTTGTGGGTAATGGGCCTTCAGAAAGGCGGTCTGATATGCAATCATTGCATATGCAGCAGAGTGGGATTTATTAAAACCATAGCCTCCAAAATGTTCTATCAGATCAAATAGTTTTTCAATAGTCTTCCTTTCAAAGCCCCTTGATATTGCACCTTGTATAAATCTTTCCCGGTGTTTTTTTATCAGATGAATTTTCTTCTTTCCTATTGCTTTTCTGAGCTCATCTGCCTCTGCAAGTGTATATCCTGATATTGTTTGAGCTATCTTCATTGCCTGTTCCTGATATAGAATTACTCCATATGTCTCTTTAAGTATTGGTTCAAGCTCTGGAAGCGGATATTCTATCTCTTTTTCACCATGCTTACCTTTTATGAATTCATCTATCATATTACTTCCTAGGGGGCCGGGTCTATACAGGGCAACCAGTGCAATAAGGTCATCAAATTTTTCAGGTTTTAATCTTCTGAGTAATTCCTTCATTCCAGAACTCTCAAGCTGGAAAACTCCGGTTGTTCTGCCTTCGCAAAGGAGACTATATGTGGCCTTATCATCTAAGGGGATATTTTCAATATCTATCTGAACGCCTGTTGTCTCTTTGATTAATTCAAGTGTATTTCTTATGACTGTTAGTGTTTTAAGCCCCAGGAAGTCAAACTTTATTAATCCCAGCTTCTCAATCTCTTCCATGGTATATTGGGTTACAATCTTGTTGTGGTTCTTTTCAATGCAAAGGGGGAGATACTCCACCAATGGCCTATCTGAAATGACCACCCCTGATGCATGTGTTGAGGGATGTCTTCTCAGGCCCTCAAGGGCCTTTGAGATTCTGATAAGATCTCCTTTTTTTCCATCCATGTGTTCGAGCTTTTTCAGTTCTGGTTCATCTTCGATGGCCTTTTTTAGTTCGACCTTTGGTCCTTCTGGAACCAGCTTGGCTATTGCATCTACCTCACCATAGGGTATGTCAAGGCTCCTTCCCACATCCCGAATTACACCCCTTGCTTTCATTGTGCCAAAGGTGATAATCTGACACACCCTGTCTTTTCCGTATTTTCGGGCTACATAATCGATAACTTCATCTCTTCGTGTCATACAAAAGTCGATATCTATATCAGGCATACTTATTCTACCGGGATTTAAAAATCTTTCAAATATTAGTCCATACTTGATTGGATCAATATTGGTTATTCTCAAACAATATGCGACTAAGGAGCCTGCGGCTGATCCTCTCCCAGGTCCCACGGGTATTCCCACTTCTCTTGCATATCGCACAAAATCAGCCACAATAAGAAAATAGCCTGAAAATCCCATTTCTGTGATCACCTTAAGCTCAAATTCAAGCCTTTCCCTGTATTCATCCATCAACTCTTTGCTGATGTGTCCTTCCCTGGTCTCCTTCTCATGCATCCTTCTGTTAAAGCCCTCTATTGCCTTTTCCCGTAACATGCCTTCAAGAGACTTGCCATCCGGCAGATCAAATCTGGGGAACTTATAATTACCAAATTCCATCTCATAATTACACATATCAGCAATAAGAAGTGTATTATTCAATGCCTCACCATATTCTGTTTCGTTCAGCAGAGTTGTCATCTCTTCCCTTGATTTAAAATATAGCTCTTTTGTGCCAAATCTGAGTCTCTCTTTGTCATTAACTGTTTTGTTCGTCTGAATGCAGAGCAGGATGTCCTGGATCTCGTGATCCTCTTTATTCAGATAATGACAGTCGTTTGTTGCCACCATGGGAATTGATAATTCATGGGCAATCTCTCTTATGCCCTGATTTATCTTTTCCTGGTCCTGAAGCCCATTTGCCTGAACTTCAAGATAGAACCTGTTATCACCAAATATCGAAGCAAACTCTTTTGCCTTCTCCTTGGCCTCTTCTATCCTATCTTCAAATATTAATGATGGTATTATGCCCTTTTTACATGCACTGAGCGCAATTAATCCATTATTCAGCTCCTTTAAAATCTCCATATCAATCCTGGGCTCATAATAATGTCCTTCCAGAAATCCTGCTGTTACAAGTCTTGAGAGATTTCTGTATCCCTCTTTATTCATTACCAGAAGAACTAAGTGGTTATTTATGGGCCTTGTATTTTTTGTGGAACTCTTTTCAAATCGGCTTCCCTGGGCAACATAGACTTCACAGCCTATTATGGGTTTTATTCCCTTTTTTGTTGCAGTATCAAAGAATTGAACTGCTCCATACATGTTTCCATGGTCTGTTATGGCCACTGCCCCCATGCCCATTGATATGGCCTTATCCACCATATCACTTATCCTTATTGCTCCATCCAGGAGGCTATATTCAGTGTGCACATGAAGATGAACAAATTTTGAATTATTTCTCATGGATAATCATCCCTATAAATTTTTTCTTGATAATGGACTTGATTCAGGTATGATACGGGAAAACTGTTTCATCTTCAACCCCGATTATTCTGGATATAAGACAGTAAAATTAGATGCTAACTATTGTATTTTTCTATTGAATTACTGAGCCTCATATTAAGGTTGAGGTCTCAATACCTCTCTGACCTCCCCATGATGAATCACTGGGTTAATATACATTGTTAAAAGATAAATTGATGTTTATGTGAAATACTTAATTTTAAACACACATCTCATATTCTATAATTTGATTCAAGACTGTAGGCCTGTTTTAAACAGGCATTAAAATCTAAAAATCATATAAGGGTATTAATAGCAGGTTTTATAAACTCAATAGGGGATTCTTTTATTCTGAACGGTTGCGTGTATTTCATAATAGTGGGGATTAAGGATGGTGCTATCAGGAGAGTCAATTGAAAGAGGCTCAATTATGCAGAGAGATGAGATAATATCTTTTTTAGAAGGGATTCTGGATTCTATCCCGAAAACCCATGCTTACAGGACCCAACGGGAGAGGATAGAGGAGGCGCTGGCAATTATAAATGGAAGCTATATAAAGAGATATGAATCAAAGGCAATTATGCTAAACGAAATTGTAAAGAATGCAGTCAATGATGTTATAAGATTGGAGAGGGTTAAAAATAGGCCGAATATAACCATTAAGACATACTTTCGTTCCAGGAGAAAGGTAAAATGTATTCCACATATAATGGAAATAGCGATTAGAGACATTGTTTTAAATTCCTTAGAGTCCATAAAGGAAAGTGGTGTTATATATATCACCACAGAAGAGACAGAAACCACAGGATATGTTTATATTCAGGATTCAGGCCCTGACATTGGATCCTTCTCAATGGACTGTGAATCTGAATCATTTCTTAATAAGGATACAGTATCCCTTGAGATAATGATTAGATTGCTTGAGGCCAGATCAGTGATTGAAGACTTCGGAGGGGGCATTGATATCCAGACTTCACCGGAGCAGGGTAAGATATTTGTTATAAAATTGCCAGTATGTAAGGATGAAAGCAGCACCACCAAGAAAAAGATACCAAAGAATTTGTGTAACAAATCTGTGCTGATCATTGATGATGAGTGCATTTTAAACAATCTTATTGGCGAGGCACTAAAATCTAAGGGGATCCATGTTTATTTTTGTGCATCAATGCCTGAGGCAGAGCGATTTTTAAAGAGGAAGAGTGTTGATCTGATAATAACTGAATCAAGGGACCCTGATAGTGAAGCAGGCGAGATAATTTCAACTATTAAGGGATTGAGAAAAGGCACTGGAGTTCTTATTCTAACTAACAGGGAACCGGATAAGGTAAATATGGATTCTTTTATCAGTGATTCTGTCATTTCTACACCCATTCATATGGAGTTGCTCCTGGGACGAATATATGATTTGCTCTCCAGTTAATGAAATGTTAAATTTTAATTCATGAAGAATCCTGACTCTCATATTCCACTATCAGAGAGAATAAGGCCTCGGGAAATTGATGATGTATTGGGCCAGGATCACATTCTGGGCCCTGATACTCTTTTTGGTAGGGCCATCAGAGAGGGGAGGGTATTTTCGGTAATCCTGTGGGGACCACCCGGCTCAGGAAAGACCACCATTGCCAGGATAATTGAGAAGAGATGCGGGCTTCCATTTCATTCATTTTCTGCTGTAACTTCAGGGGTAAAGGAATTAAGAGATATAATTGATCAGGCAAAGAGGGCAAAAGAGCTATTTAAAAAGTCTTCAATACTCTTTGTAGATGAGATTCACAGATTTAATAAGGCGCAGCAGGATGCCTTCCTGCCATATGTGGAAAGCGGCCTTATAGTGCTTATTGGTGCCACCACCCAGAATCCATCATTTGAGGTAATCCCTCCACTTCTTTCAAGGACAAAGGTCCTTACTCTGAACCCCCTTGGGATAAATGAGCTGATTGCCATCATGAAAAGGGCAATCAAGGATGAACAGAGAGGGCTGGGAAAATATAGAGTCAGAATAGAGGAAAATGCACTTCAATATATTGCTGTTATCTCTCATGGGGATGCAAGATTTGCCCTTGATAACCTTGAAGCAGTCTTTCAACACATGAAAGACAGAGATGTTATTACTTTAAAAGATGTGAAAGGTGCAACATTTAGATCCCTTCTTCCCTATGATAAGGATGGGGAAGAGCATTACAATCTTATTTCCGCATTTCATAAAAGCCTCAGGGGCAGCGATCCAGATGCAGCCATATACTGGTTATACCGGATGCTGGAGGCAGGGGAGGATCCCCTGTTCATTGCCAGAAGGATGATAAGATGTGCGGTTGAAGATATTGGCCTAGCCGATCCATCAGCCCTTCAGATTGCAAATGCTGCATTTGAGGCATGGGAAAGAGTGGGGCCTCCTGAGGCAGAGCTGGCACTTGCAGAGGCTGCAATATACCTTGCCACTGCCCCAAAAAGCAATGCCCTGTATATTGCCGAAAAAGAGGTAAAAAAGAAGATTAAAGAGACAGGCCCTCTACCGGTCCCACTCCATATAAGAAATGCACCAACAAAATTGATGGAATCCATGGGATATGGCAGGGGATATCTCTATCCGCACAATTATAGAGATGCATGGGTAAAGCAGGATTACATGCCTGAAAAATTAAAGGGGCATATATTTTATAGACCAACTGATAGGGGATATGAGAAGCATATCAAAAAGGTATTAATGGAGATATATAAAAAAAGATCAAGGAGATGAGCCATTCAGATTCACCCACATTCCCAATAAGTCTGGAAACATATATTGAAAGGCATAAATATATTATCATATCATCGATAATAGCGATAGTCAGTATTCTGGTCTTTATTAAAACCATCAAATTTGAATTTCTTACCTTTGATGATCCCATATTTGTTACACAGAACAGTATGATTAACAGGGGGATTACAGTAAAAGGGATTCTCTGGGCATTTGACCCAGATAGGGCAAAATACTGGCACCCCATAACATGGTTGAGTCATATGCTTGATTGTGAAATCTTCGGCCTTAACCCGGTGGGACATCATATGGTGAATCTGATCTTTCATGTGTTCAATAGTATATTACTATACCTTTTCCTTCTGAAGCTCACGGAGATGCCCCTGCCAAGTGCTGTGGCGGCAGTATTTTTTTCAGTCCATCCGTTACATGTGGAATCAGTTGCCTGGGTCTCTGATAGAAAGGATCTGCTGTGTGCATTTTTTATGCTATTAACTCTGATTTCATATGTCTTTTATATTAAAAGACTGAAGTTCAGGTTGTATCTCCTGGTTTGTGGATTCTATGCACTGTCCATATTAAGCAAGCTTGCATCATCCACTTTGCCCCTGTTACTTGTTGCACTTGACATATGGTTCTTTAAAAGACACAAAAGCAGGAGTGTAATTTATATTGTCTTAGAAAAGCTTCCTTTATTTGTGATTTCAGGTGCATGTATATTTATTACAATCTTACACAGGGGGACTGAGCTCGAACCTTCTTTGCCACTTATGTATCTTGTGCTTAACTCTTTTGTCGTGGTGATAAAATATATTCAGAAAATAATTTTCCCTTCAGGTCTCTTTATCCCTTATCTCCTTCCTGGGTCTTTTCCTGTCCATGAGTATCTGATTTCTCTGGGATTGGTTCTGGTGGTATCTATTTTTATTTTACTCAAAAGGGACAGATGTCCTTTTCTTATCTTTGGATGGTTATGGTTTCTGATTTTGATTATTCCTGTGCTGGGACTGGTTCCGAACACTACTGCTGATATGGCAGATAGATATACATATATCCCAATGGCAGGGATAATTATTATGATTATATTTCCTCTGGTTTCAATAATGAAAAGGAACATGAAGTATAACAGGCTGATTCTCATGATAATAATAACAGGTATTTTACTGGCATTAATTAAGACATCATATCAGTTAAGATACTGGAAAAACACATTAAGTCTTTTTAATTATACTTTAAGGCTCTCCCCTGATAATTATGTGGCACATGCAACTATTGGGGCAGTTTTTCTAAGTTCAGGTGAGCTTGACAGGGCAGAATTTCATTTAAGGAGAGCGGTAAGTCTTAACCAGGAAGAACCCTCCTATTTAAATAATTACGGCTACCTGCTTTTAAGAAAAGGGAATCCTGGAATGGCCATATATTATCTATCAAGGGCACGAGAGAAGATGCCACAATCTCCCGTGATATTGAAAAACCTGGGGCTTGCTCATTTAGAAAATGGAAACCCTGAAAAAGCAATAAAGATATTTAACAGGGCACTCAGTATTGCACCTGATAAAAGAAGTCTTCTTATTGCAATGGCCCGGGCCCAGTTTGAAGTAAAGGATTATAAAAGGGCCATTTATTATCTAAGAAAGGCCATAAGGGGAGATAAATACGATGAACAGATACGAAGGCTTATCAAAAGGGCACAATATTATCAAAGCAGAATAGAGAGTCTAAAATAGACTCATATAGATCAGATTGAGATGCAGATACTCTAAGGATAACGAATGGAGTTAAAAAGGCACTTTGTAAAAATTCCACAGAATAGAAACGAGGTTTACATGATAAGTCTGAGGAGTCTCTGTTCTTCTTTTTCCATTTTTAATGCTTCCTGAAGGGATTTTTCATGGTCATATCCCAGCAGATGAAGAAGACCATGAATCAGCAATCTGAAGATTGTATATTTTAAGGTTACTCCCTGTTTCTCTGCCTCCCTTTTAGCAGTCTCAACTGATATTACAATATCACCCAGAACGCCTGCAAAATTGGTATCATCTTCAGGGCCGATCATGGGAAATGCTATAACATTGGTGGGGCCGTCTCTTTTTAGGTATTTCTGGTTTAATAGGGTTATATTCCTGTCATCCGTAAAAAGGATACTCAGTTCGCCTTTTTCAAGTCCCAAGTCTTTTAAGACCTTCCCTAAATTCTCCCTTATCTCCTGGCTTTTTATCCCATGTATCCTCTTTTGGAATCTTAGCTGAATCTCCATTCCCCTCTCTTCTTTTTTTTGATAATTGAATCTCTGAATATTCTATCCTCTGATGGAATATCCCCCCAAGTATCTTATTAAAGTTCTTTGCAATCTCATTTAAGTCCCTTAAGGTGAGTTCGCATTCGTCCAACTGCCCTTCACTGAATGCCCTGTTAATTATTTTCTGCACAAGGCCTTTAATTCTGGCAGGACTTGGATCCTTAAGCGAACGGGAGGCAGCTTCTACCATATCTGCCAGCATTACTAAACCTGCCTCTTTTGTCTGTGGTTTTGGGCCTGGATATCTGAAGTGCTCCTCATCTAAACCTGATGATCTATCTCCTTTCCTCTGTTGTAGCTCCATGGCTTTTTGATAGAAAAAGCTTATTAAATTTGTCCCGTGATGCTGTTGTATAATATCGGTTATTTCCCTCCCGAGTCTGTATTTCTTAGCCAATTCAACCCCCTCTTTTACATGGGAGATGAGAATA
>JALVMZ010000550.1 GCA_027032655.1 Desulfobacteraceae bacterium | reverse complement strand
ATGTTATAGTAGAGACCGACCAGGGTCTTGATATTGGGACAGTCTGTAGTGCTCCTTTGAGCATTGAAATAAAAGATAATGATAATTCTTTAAAAAAGGTATATAGGGTTGCAAATAAAGAGGACCTTAAAAGACTCAGGGAAAAGAGAAGACTGGAAAAGGAGGTCTATTCCTATTGCTATGAGAGGGTAAAGTTCAGGAATATTCCAATGAATCTGGTTACAGTTAAGGCCCTTTTTGATGGTAGCAAGATTATCGTATTTTTTACCGCAGAGGGCAGAGTGGATTTCAGGGAATTGGTAAAAGATCTGGTCCAGAGGTTTAGAACCCGTATTGAAATGAGACAGATTGGGGTCAGACATCAGGCAAAGATGATTGGCTCATACGGCGCATGTGGAAGGAGTCTGTGTTGTAATTCCTTCCTGAATAATTTTGCACCAGTATCCATAAAGATGGCCAAAGGTCAGAATCTTGCTCTTAATCCATCAAAGATTTCAGGCATGTGTGGAAGACTTATGTGCTGTTTGACATATGAATATAACTATTATGAAGAAGTTCAGAAGGATATCCCCAGAGTTGGTAAGAGGGTAAAGACAGTTATGGGAGAAGGTAAGATTATAAGGCATAATGCCCTTCTGGAGACTATAACAATAATGCTTGATTCAGGAGAAGAGGTGGAGATATCTTATGATGACATTTTAAAGGATGAAAATTCTATATCAAACACCCAGAAAGATCAGAGTAAAGGAGAATAAAATTGGAAGGAAGATTTTATATCACAACACCCATCTATTATGTCAATGCTGAGCCTCACTTAGGACATGCATACACAACCATTGTAGCAGATGTAATGAATAGATTCCACATGCTAATGGGCTTAGAGACATATTTTGTAACCGGCACAGATGAACACGGAGATAAGGTGGTAAAGGCCGCAAAGGGTGCTGGAGAAGATGTTAAAAGATATGTGGACATGATGAGCGAGAGATTCAGGAATCTGTGGCCCAAACTCAATATTACCAATGATTATTTCATCAGAACAACTTACAGCCATCATATTGAGACCGTCCAGCATATCCTGAATCTGGTAAATGATAAGGGGGATATATATTTCAGTGATTATCAGGGGATGTATTGCTTTGGGTGTGAGCGTTTTTATACAGAGAAGGAATTGATTGATGGCAAGTGCCCTGACCACATGACAGAACCTGTCCTGATAAATGAGGCAAATTATTTCTTCAGGATGAGCAATTATCAGGACTGGCTCATTGACTATATCAAAAGGAATCCTGATTTCATCAGACCGGAAAGGTATAAAAATGAGGTGCTTTCATTTTTAAAAGACCCCCTTGAAGACCTGTGCATATCCAGACCTAAAAAGAGACTTACCTGGGGGGTCCCGCTCCCATTTGATGAAAATTATGTTACCTATGTCTGGTTTGATGCCTTGATTAACTATATCTCAGCTCTAAATTATCCTGAAGGAGAGCTTTTTAAGAGATTCTGGTCATATGCAAATCATCTGATAGCAAAGGATATCCTCAAACCCCATGCCATCTACTGGCCATGCATGCTTAAAGCAGCAGGTATTGAGCCATATAGACATTTAAATGTCCATGGGTACTGGAAGGTTGATGAGGGCAAGATGTCCAAAAGTCTTGGAAATGTGGTAAAGCCCCTTGAACTGGTTGATATATATGGGGTGGATGCATTCAGATACTTCCTTATGAGGGAGATGGTCTTTGGATTGGACTCGGATTTCAGTGAGGAGGCCCTGGTTGGGAGGATTAACGCTGATCTTGCCAATGATTTCGGAAATCTGGTTAGCAGGTCTTTTACCATGGCAAAGAAATTTCAGGATGGTCGGGTGCTTGAACCTGAAGTGATTGAAGAGGAAGACAGGGAAATAAGAAAGGAGGTTCTAACCACCCTTGATGATTACTGTAGATTTATGGAAGCTCTGGGCTTTCATAAGGCCCTGATCAGGATATGGGAATTAATAGGAAGATTGAATAAATATATTGTGACCCAGGAGCCCTGGGTCCTTGCAAAGAAAGATAGGGCCAGACTGAAAGCTGTGCTGTATTACCTGATACAGTCCATAAAGGCCATCTCTTTTATGCTATGGCCCTTCATGCCAGAGACATGTGAAAGGATTCAGATTCGTCTAAATCTCCAGAAAAGAGGCAGAGATATTAAGATTGATGATATCAGGGAATGGAAAGACAAAGAGCTGGTCGTATCAGGTCCAATTCAGCTTTTCCCGAGGGTGGATATCAAAAGATTAAAAAAGCATAAAATGGAGGAAAAGAAAAAGACGATATCCGTTACTCAAAAGCATGAAATAGGAATAGAAGAGTTTCAGAAACTGGACTTGAGAGTGGGAGTGATAAAACATGCAGAGAAAATTAAGGGTTCAAAGAAACTTATTGCATTAAAGGTTGATGTGGGAGAGGAAAGGACAATAGTTGCAGGAATTGGAAATGCATATTCACCGGAGACACTCCTGGGGAAGAGTGTGGTGGTGGTAACGAATCTGAAGCCAGTAAAACTAATGGGTGTTGAATCACAGGGCATGCTTTTGGCCTCTGAGGACAGATCCGGTTTAAAACTGATAGTGCCAGATGGTGATATAACACCTGGTAGCCAGGTAAGATAGGAGTAGAGATACCGTATGAGGGCAGTGGTTCAACGGGTTAAAAGGGCGGAGGTAATGGTGGGAGAAAATGTAACTGGAAGTATAGAAAAGGGGCTTTTGATATTCCTGGGTGTGGGTGAGGGGGATGATGAAAGACACTGTGAATATATGGCAGATAAGATATCACATTTAAGGATATTTTCAGATGAAAAGGGGCTTATGAATAGATCCCTCATAGATACTGGATTCCCTGCCCTGGTTGTGTCTCAATTCACCCTGTATGGAGATTGTAGAAAAGGTCGAAGGCCCAGTTTTACAAAGGCGGCCAGACCTGAAAGGGCAAAGGAACTTTATGAATATTTTATGTTAAAGCTAAAAGAGAATGGTATTTCTGTTCAAAGTGGTATCTTTCAGGAAATGATGGAGGTTCACCTCATAAATGATGGCCCGGTAACTCTCCTGCTTGACAGCGAAAAACTTTTCTGAGCATGAAAATTCAAATAATAAGGATTGCGGATTTAACCAATGAAGAGGTTTCTTAAATATTTATGTGCCCTTATGATTGTTATTGTCTTCATTGGGGCAGTATTTCATGAGAGGGTGCTTGAGTCCATTGGTGGATATCTGGTGGTCAACCATTCAACCAATAAGGCCGATCTTATTGTTTGTCTTGCAGGCGGGAATGTAGAAAGGGGGCTTGCATCAGCAGATTTATATAAAAGAGGTGTCGCTCCTTACATATATATAGCAAGGGAGGAGTTGCCAGATAGTTACAGGCTATTAAAAAAGATGGGGATATATTATCCGGAGTCAAAGGACCTATTTTTAATGCTGATGAGACAACTTGGTGTGCCTGAATCATCCATAATTATTGGGACCCATCCAGTTAAAAGCACATATGAAGAGGCCAATTTAATAAAACGGATAGCAGAGAAAAGGGGATTTAGCTCTATCCTGATTGTTACCTCCCCGTTCCATACCAGAAGGGCATGGTGGACATTTAAAAGAGTATTTAAGGGTGACAGAATTAAACTATATATTATGCCCTCTCCCTATTCTGAATTCAAAAAAGATAGCTGGTGGAAGAGGAGAAGATATATAAGAAAGGTGATAATAGAGTATCAGAAGCTCATATTTTATGTCCTTGCATATTTACTGTAATGTCCTTACTTTTTGGTCATCCTGTAAACGCCATCCCATCTTTCACCTGGCGGAACAGGCGGATTCTCTTTGTATTCCATACATCTTTCAAGAAAGACCCCGGAAGGTGTAATCTTTGAATCAGGGAACCTTTCAAGCTTCAGGGACTCACTGAAGTGCTCAATTGCTGCGTCCCACTGCATTTTAAGATAATATTCCATCCCCAGGTTGAATATCTTGAAGAGCTCCTTTTCTCTTTCAGTGAGCCCACCTTTCATGGCACATAGTTCATAGACCTTGACAGGTTCTGTTTTCCCCACCACTGTTACTCTGTCAATGAGCCTTGCCTCCACATGGTCAATCACTCGTGTGGTTTTTCCATTGTTTTTAAACTCAGTAAAAAGGGTATATTCACTTACTGCAGTATAGATTCCATATTGCTTTGCGCCTGCTTCAAGTCTTGCTGCAAGATTTACCGCATCACCCATCATGGTGTAATTCATCCTTATTGAGCTTCCCATATTCCCCACAACTATCTCACCAGTGTTTATACCTATTCTCATCCTCATGTTGTGCACGATTCTGGGCCATTTATCCTCCGGGGCCCATATATCCGGGGGGAAACTCTGTTTTAACTGCTGTATCTCTTGAGGTTCTCTTTTTTCTTTTGACCACTTCTCTCTTAATTGAGCAAGCCTGTTTTGCATATCAACAGCCACTTTGCATGCCCTGAGTGCGTGGTCAGGGAGATACATGGGAGCCCCCAGGAAGGCAACAATTGCATCTCCTTCATATTTGTCCAGTGTCCCCCCTTCTTTTATAAGAATATCCGTCATTTCACTTAGATATTCATTTAGTAGCTCAACAAGCTGATGGGGTGTGAGGAGCTCTGAGAAAGTGGAAAAACTCTGAATATCAGTAAAGTATGCAGTAATAATCTTTGCCTCACCACCCAGTTCAGGTATGGTCTTATTCTGGACCATCTGGTCAATGAGTTCGGGTGAAAGATAGCTCTTAAATGTTGCATGGAGAAATCTTTTATCTTTCTCCTCAATAAGATAGTGGTATATGGCTATTCCCATGAAAACCAGCAGGACCACAAGCAGCGGATATACCATATTAAGCCATACACCCCTATTTACAAACAGATACTGGGTAATAGTAATATGTAATGCAAAAAGTGCACCTGCAATTATGAGTCCTTTTAATGGAGAAACCCTGGAGGTAATAAATCCTGTAATAAATCCAAGAATGATTATGGCCAGTAAATCGTAAATTTCTGTCCAGCTTGGTTTGCTGAGGAAGTTATTTTTCAGGATGTTATCTATTACTGTGGCATGTATTTCAACTCCCGGGAACACAGGGTCAAAGGGAGTATTTCTCATATCATATATCCCGATTGCGGTTGCACCCACGATCACAATCTTGTTTTTAAAAATATCCTTTGGCACCTTATCTCTCAGGATGTCTCCGATACTTATCTGGGGGAAGGTATTTCCAGGGCCAAGATAATTGATGAGTATCTGACCGCTCTCATCTGTAGGTATAAATCTATTACCCATACTGATACCTTCGATTCCCACAGATGAGACCTTGATCATTAAAGGCGGTCTGTCTAAGTATTCCCACAAGGATCTCAGGGACAGAGGCATGAAGGATTCGCCCCTGCAATTAATTACCAGTGGAAATCTTCTTACTACACCATCTTTGCTGGGGAACATATTAAAATATCCCGCAGAAGGGGCTGCATCTGATATCACCTTCAAGTTAGCTTCAGGTGCATAAGCGGAGATAAAAGGTGAGCTTGATATATTCTTATCTGTATAAAGGACCATAGGATATCTTGAATTCTTAAGTCTCTTAAGTTGTTCCTTTATATGTTCTTCACTCAGGGAGTATTTGAGGGATTTTTCACTCATGTGGAAGAAATATCCCAGCACCACTCTGGCCTTTGATTCCTGTATGGCACGGGCAAGGATAAGATCATAGTCTGCGTTCAGCTTTGATGCTTCAAGAAACCTTTTCAGATTATCAATCTTGAGGTTATTTCGTTCAAGGTATTGTTCAAACCTCCGAATGAATTTTATATTTGAATTTTCATCAGGCTCAATGAATCCAATATCAAAACCTATTACTTTTGCACCAGAATCTGAGAGACTTCGTATAAGTCGGGCTATCTTTGTCCTAGGCCATGGCCATCTGCCCTCTGTATCAAGGCTCTTTTCATCAATTACGGCAAGTATTACCTGGGGAGATGGTTTAAGCACACCACGAGATATAAATCTCAGATCATAGCTTTTCAATTCGATCATCTCAAGTATTGGAACACCCACATAGAAGAGGATGCACACGAATATTACACTAAAGAAGGTTATGGAGAAGGGATTTAGTGAAAAGATAACCCGCAATGGGTTTTTCATATCATACTCCGGATTAAAAACAGAAAGGATGTTAAGACTCTTATATTCCATTTATCATTTCAAGTCAAGGAAACTAAATTATTCAGATTGACACCTATGAAAGGGATTGTTACCTTTTTCATAGTTATGAGAGGCTTTGTTCTCACAATAGCGGGGGTTGACCCTTGTGGCGGTGCAGGGATTGAAGCGGATATACGAACAATTTCGGCTCTGGGTTCTCATCCACTTGTGGTTATTACCGCCCTTGCTGTTCAGAATTCACATGGTGTTAAGGGAATCTATGAGATTCCATCGGGAGTAGTATCAGATCAACTGGATGCAATATTTGAAGATGTTATCCCTGATTCAGTTAAGATAGGGATGCTTTTCAGTGAAGATATAGTTCTTGAGGTTATAAGATATATTGAGAGGTTCAGGTTAGAGAATATTGTGCTTGATCCGGTAAATAGGGCATCAAGTGATGGTAGAGAGTTTTTGATGCCTGGTGCCATGAGGATTATAAAGAGTTCATTATTACCATTGATTGATGTGCTTACTCCGAATATTATAGAAGCAGAGGTTATATCTGGTGTTTCAATAAAAGGAGTAGAGGATATGAAGAGGGCAGCGGTTGTAATAAAGGAATTGGGTCCGGATGTAGTGATAACCGGGGGGCATCTTGAAGGTGAGTGTGTGGATCTCCTGTATGATGGTAATGATTTTTTTGAATTCAGGGGGCAGAAGATTAATACACCTCACACCCATGGTAGTGGGTGTGTATTTTCCAGTGCCCTTGCATCATATCTGTCACAGGGGATGGACTTAAAAGATGCATTTGAGCATGCATCCAGATTCACTAAGAATTCAATTAGAAGGGGATATCCCATTGGAAATAAACCGGGGGCTGTTTCCCCCATGTAAATAGAAAAGGATAGGAGAAAAATGACACAGATAATTAATGCAAAACAGGGGAAGATAACTCCTGAGATGGAGCTTGTGGCAGAGAATGAGGGAGTGGATAAAGAGACACTGAGGGAGAGGATTTCAAGGGGAACAGTGGTAATTCCAGCAAATAGGAATCATAAGGGTTTTAGGCCATGTGGCATAGGAGAGGGGCTCTCCATCAAGGTCAACGCCAATCTGGGGACCTCATCCGATAGGGTATATCTGGAGCAGGAGATTAAAAAGCTCAGGGTTGCCATTGAGGCCGGTGCGGATACAGTCATGGACCTTTCAACAGGTGGAGACATTGATCTTTGCAGACGCACAGTGCTTGAATACTCAACTGTTCCTGTGGGCACTGTTCCCATATACCAGGCAGTGGTGGAGACCATTAATGAAAAAGGCGGGTTGATTCACCTGAGTGTGGAAAAGATATTTGAGGTAATTGAAAAGCATGCAGAGGATGGTGTTGATTTTATTACGGTTCACTGTGGGCTGACCCGTTCAGCGTTGAGACTGCTGAAAGATCAGGGAAGAATTACTGATATAGTTAGTAGAGGAGGCGCCTTTCTAACCACATGGATGCTCTATCATGAGAGGGAAAACCCTTTATATGAACACTATGACAGACTCCTCGAGATTGCAAGAAGATATGATCTTACCCTCAGCCTTGGAGATGGGTTGAGGCCCGGTTCTCTGGCAGATGCCACGGACAGGGCCCAGATACACGAATTAATAACCCTGGGTGAGCTTACAAAGGCTGCATGGGAACAGGGGGTTCAGGTTATGATTGAGGGACCCGGACATGTCCCTTTAAATCAGATAAAGGCAAATGTCCTGATTCAGAAAAGGCTCTGTCATAATGCCCCCTTTTATGTTCTGGGTCCTCTTGTAACTGATATTGCGGCAGGCTATGATCACATTGCATGCGCCATTGGAGGAGCAATAGCAGGGGAGGCAGGGGCTGATTTTTTATGTTATGTAACACCATCAGAACATCTGTGCCTCCCTGAGCCAGAAGATGTGCGCGAAGGGGTCATTGCAGCCAAGATTGCTGCCCATGCAGCGGATATAGCAAGGGGAAATCCAAAGGCCATTGAACGGGACAGACAGATGTCTGAGGCCCGGAAGAGGCTTGACTGGGACAAACAGGTGGAACTGGCAATAGATCCTGAGATGGCAAAAAAAAGGAGAGATACCAGCCCCCCTGCTGAAAGCGATGTCTGCACAATGTGCGGGAAGTTCTGTGCCATTAAACAGGTAAGAGAGTATTTCTCCAGATAACCATTTATTTGCCGATGCAAAAGGAGCCGAATATATTATCAAGTATCTCTTCTGTGGCATTCTCCCCCGTAATCTCACTCAGGGCATCAAGTGCACTCCTTAGGTCATCTGCAATAATTTCAAGGGGAAGAGAATCTTCCATATCACTGATTCCTGAGATAAGGTAATCCCTGGCCCTGAGAAGGGCAGATTTGTGTCTTAAATTGGGCACAATATCTGACTCATCCATATCAATTTCACCCCTTAGAATGATATCTTTTATTGATGAGAGGAGTCTGTCTATCCCATCCCCTGTAAGGGCTGATGTCCTGACAGCCCTGTATCCTTTAAGGATTGAAGGGAGGGTGGTAAAACTATCAGAGGGAGGAAGGTCGGTTTTATTTATTATTACCAGTGTCTTTTCCATTGGGCATCTCTTCAGTATCTCAGTGTCATCCTTTTCCAGTTTTCTGCTCTGATCAAGGACCAGGAGTATCAGGTCTGCCCTGGATAATCTTTCATTGGTGAGTTTCAGACCTATTTTTTCCACTTCATCCTTTGCCTTCCTGAAACCCGCTGTATCCATTAATTTGAGCGGTATCCCCTCTATGTGGATAATAGATTCAATAATATCCCTTGTGGTTCCGGGAACGGGGGTAACAATGGCCCTTTCCTCATTTGAGAGACGATTCAGGATGCTTGATTTTCCCACATTTACCTTACCCACAATAACGGTATTTACACCATCCATATAGATCTTCCTGTTAATATGCGAATCAACTATCCTGTCTATGGATTTGATTATCTCATCTTTTATCTCTTTTGCCATATCAGCGTATGATAATATCTCTTCCACTTCCTCAGGGAAGTCAATTGCCACTTCAAGATGAGAAATCATATCAATAAGTCTCTTTCTGATTTTTTCTACCCTTTCCTTCAGCCCCCCTTTTATAAGATTTGATGCCAGTTGGAGGGCCTTTTCTGATTTTGCATTGATTATATCAAGGACTGCCTCGGCCTGTGTGAGATCAAGCCTCTCATTAATAAATGCCCGATATGTGAACTCTCCCGGGTTTGCAAGCCTTGCTCCGTTTTTTAGGAGTATTTCAAGTATCTTTGATAGAATCAGATGTCCACTGTGTGAATTGATTTCAACCATATCCTCCCTTGTATATGTATTGGGAGCCTTCATATAAGAGACCAGAATCTCATCGATCATTTTACCGTTTGACGGGTCAATAAATTCGCCCAGATAGAGGTGATGGGACCTGATGCTGGATGGTGGTTTTTTATGTCTGAAGACAGTTTTTATTATCCTGAAAGCCAGGGGGCCACTCATCCTCACAATGCCTATCCCCCCTCTGCCCATGGGAGTGGATATGGCAGCTATTGTATCTTCACTTTTAATATTTGATGTCATAAGTCCATATATGATGGAATTTCACTATAAATGGTCATAATAAATATAGTGGAAATTGAAGAGAAAAAAAAGGAAAATGAAATGGCATACTACAATAACAGGTGGAGAGTATGGGAAATAGTCACCACCTTTGGTTGAGCATTTATCCTGTATAATTAAAATTCTTGGTTCATCTCCCAATTTGTTGATTATTGGAGAATATTTTTCATGAGCTATCATGTGGATGGTATCGTCCTTTCGCTTCCGTTCGCTACGCCGTCCATGGCTCCGCTCACTGCTGATTTTTTTCTGATTCACATCCATGTATCAGAAAAAAATAAAGCCGCTCAAGGAAGATACCATCCACCTGATTTGATAGAATTTTCATTAATAATATATT
>JALVMZ010000549.1 GCA_027032655.1 Desulfobacteraceae bacterium | reverse complement strand
CACCAAGACAAACAAAAAAGATCAACTGACCGATGCCTTGAATTCCATCAATGACCGTCTTACTGCCCTCGAAGAAAAAATGAATCAACCAGAAAAAAACAAAAAACAACAATCAAGGAGGATACCATGAAAAAAGTTATTATCGTTATTACCTTTATAACCCTTTCAATACTTTTCTGTTTGGTGCCTTATTCTAGGCCAGAGCAAAACACTGCTCCGCCTTTGCTTGTACAGCAGCTTGCGGCTCAACCTCTCCTTCAAGGAGCTTCACCAGTAGGCCCATCAGCACCAGGGACCCCACCAGGACCGCCGGTTGCCCCGCCTCCTCCCGGTCCGGGTATTAGTCAAACTATTCCCGCACAAACATTGCTGAACAACCTACCCACTGCTGTTACCACAGTTCAGAAGATCTGTGGCCTGCTTACACCTGGAAAGGTGTGGACAACGCAGGGACCCGCTGGAGAGATTGAAGTAAAGGCAGGGGTGCTATATCAGGGAAGTGTTGTGGCGGTTTTACATTTCAACCCACTGGACGGCAGATTGCTTCCCATTGGCATACAGCCTCGCATCTACCAAAACACCTATCAAATTCAAACAGTTAAGGGTCGATTAACGGCTGTCATACATGAACTGAAGATTTTACCTGCAGCCGAATTCAGGGAGCCAGAGGCCAGCTGGGTCTTTCCTGTTGCACTTGGCAATACGATCGTTGCCCATCTGAAAGTCTATTACGATGGCATTCACATTGTTCCAGATTATTCAGCAAATCAGGAAATGACATATTATGGTCAATAACATCCGGTCTGCTTTAAAGAGAAACCTTTTGACTGTTGTGCTGCTGGTAGCGGCATTGGGGCTGGCGTATGGCCTTCGTCAGCCCCTTCGCCTGTTTCCAGCCATGGTGGATTGGAAAACAATTTTCACCTTAAGCGGACTGCTGTTAATCACCACCGGAATTAAGGAAAGCGGCCTGTTTTACCTTCTTGCCTACCGTATTGCCCGAAAGATCGACAACGAACGCCTATTGGCGCTGTTTCTTATTTTCCTTGCCGCCATACTCTCCATGTTCTTGACAAATGATATTGCCTTGTTCATCGTCGTCCCATTAACATTAACCCTGCAACAAATTGTTGAAAACGACTACAGTAAAATTATTATCTTTGAAGCCATTGCCGTAAATGCGGGTTCATCGCTGACACCAATAGGCAATCCTCAAAATATATACCTCTGGCACCAGTGGGGTGTTTCTTTCCATAGCTTTGTCAGAGAAATGATTCCGGTTTTTTCTGTTATGTCTATTTGGTTGCTTGCCATGACTTTTCTCTGTTTCCCTTCAAGGAAAATAGAGGTCGCCAACAACCATAATAATGTTGTGGATCAAGGATTATTCATCATATCTGCAATATTGCTGGTCGTATTTGTTTCCTCTATTGAATTGTGCCTTGGGACATATTTTCTGCCGATCATTCTTTTAGTCATATTAATAACTCGCAAAAGTATATTTTTGAAATGCGATTGGGGACTGATTCTTCTTTTCGTTGTCATTTTTGTTGATCTGGACCTTATCTGTCGGCTTAAAGCGGTAAATTATCTACTTGCCATGCTGGATTTTAGCAACATCCGTACATTATTCCTTTCTGGTGCCTTATTTTCACAGGTCATTAGTAATGTTCCATCAGCAATTCTGCTTACCAAGCATTCCACTAATTTCAAGATAATAGCTTACGGAGTTAACATTGGCGGAAACGGATTACTGATTGGTTCCTTTGCCAATTTGATCGCTTTGCGTTTTTCTGATAAGAAAACCACTTACTTTTTGTTTCATATCTACTCATTGCCTTATTTCATAATCACTCTGACTTTTTTTTGGTGTTTGCTAACTTGACAACCCCCACCATTGCACAGCCAAATGGATTCGAATAAGCGCATTGAGCAGGGTCTATAGGCGCCTAATATGGTGTTCTGATATTACATATGTTCGCATGAGAAGATGAAATAATAGATTCATACTTAGAAACTATATTTGATCCAAAGCTAAAGGAAAGAATCAGAAATGAGGTTTATCTTGAAATTTTAAAATGATCCCAGCCGGGGGTATTCAGGGAGGATATGGATCCATCCTGAAAGACCAATCTGATTCCTTTTTCTTTTTCAACAATACGTCCTATCTGAGTTACTTTGATATCACTTATGGAAGAGATGAATTTTAACAATTTATCCGCAGAATCCGGCCTGCATGTAAATATCAGCTCATAATCATCACTTGGCCCGAGCACCACCTCCCGGGGATTAATGCCCTTCTCTTTACAGACTGTTGTGATGGACTCATTTAATGGAAGCCTTTCCAGATAAATCTCTGCCCCCACATTACTCTTCTCACAGATATGGGAAAGATCACCTGAGAGACCATCACTTATATCTATCATTGATGTTGCAAGGCCTGACTCTGCAATCTTTTTCGCCTCCTTTAACCTGTGCCGGGGCCTGAGATATGCATTCAGTAAAGAGCTATATTTATCCTCCCTTTTGCCTTCAAGGATAAGTTCCAATCCTAAGGCTGATTGTCCAGGGAATCCTGTTATAAAGACGAGGTCTCCCACACCTGCACCAGCCCTTGTGAGGGCCTTTCCCTTTTTAATTCCTCCAATCAGACATATGTGTATTGATATGTGAGTGGATGACGACATGTTTCCACCAATGATTCTTGCATTTAAGGGGTTTAAAACTGAGAGAAACCCCCTGTATATCTCCTGAACATAATCCAGCTCTATGCCAGGGGTTAATTCCAGAGAGATGAGTGCATAAAGTGGCACTCCCCCCATTGATGCAATATCACTTACATTCATAACCATTGCCCTTCTTCCTATTTCAAATGGACTGAAGTGTTCCTTAAGATAGTGCCTGTCTTCAATGGCACAATCACAAGTTATAATAATATCCATATCGCGTGATGGCCTGAATATTGCACAGTCATCCCCTATTCCCAGAATAATATCTGAACTTGTTTTGACCTGAGAGTTAATTAACCTCTCAATCTCTCTTATTAACTCAAACTCCCCAATTGAGTCTTCTTTATTATTCAAAACAGTATTTTCCTTTTTATCCATTATATAAAAAATTTATGGATCTTCTCCATAATAGTTGATTCTTGAGTCAGATTTTATAGAGGCTACCCGGGTCTTTGTTTCCGCTCAGAAGCCTCCCATCCCGCCATTCGTTACAACAAATCCGGATAGCACATCAGGTGGATGGTATCTTCCTTAAGCGGCTTTATTTTTTTCTGATACATGGATGTAAATCAGAAAAAAATCAGCAGTGAGCGAAGCCATGGTCTCCGACCCGGAGGGATGGCGGAGCGAACGGAAGCGAAAGGACGATACCATCCGCCTGATTTCTTCCATATATTCCATTATAATTATGTTCAATAATAATG
>JALVMZ010000548.1 GCA_027032655.1 Desulfobacteraceae bacterium | reverse complement strand
AGGATTCCTGTTTATTATCTCCTGTGGAAAGGAGATGATGAATTTCCGCCACGGGTATCGGTCCTCTTTGATTCCTCTATAGAGAAACACTTTAAGGCAGATGCAGTATGGGGTCTTGTAAATGTGATAACAGATATGCTTATAAGAGCTGAATCAGAAAAGGGATATAATGACAAGGTCAGAGTATCTCATTGAGCAAAAAGAGAAGGGAAGAAGAGTATTCGGTATATTCCCTGGCTATTATCCAAAAGAGATACTCTGGGCCATGAAAATAGTGCCTTTTGAGATATGGGACCCACCGGTTAAATTCTCTCACTCCGGAGCGCATCTTCAGCCATATGTATGCTCCATTATGAGGGCAGGTATTGAATTAATACTTCAGGGAAGATGCGATGAGCTGGATGGATTTTTATTCCCACATATCTGTGATTCTGTTCAAAATACAGGCTCTCTCATCCAGGACTATCTTGGAATAAAAGTCCCCTGCTTTTTTATGTATAACCCAAGAGCACCTTTCACTGAATCAAGCCAGAGCTATTATCTTAATCAGCTAAAGGATCTGATTAAAGGGCTGGAGAACCGTTTTGGTAAAATGAATCAGGGTGAATTTGAAAAAGCAATTCAAAAGGGAAGGGAGATAAATCGGTTAATCAGAAGGGTTTATGATATGAGAAAGAAAGGTGCATTGAACTGCAAAAATTCAGAGTTCTATGAGACAATAAGAAAAATAGAGTATCTCTGGCCGGATGACTATATTGAAACATTAAAGGATTTCATTAAAAACAAAGAAGGGCAGGGCACGGAAAATTCAAAATCAGTGATTATGAGTGGTGTTATACCTCCTTCCACAAGTATCCTTGAGATAATGGATGAAACAGGTATTAATATTGTATTTGATGACCTGATAAGCTGTTCCAGAAGACTTCTAATTCCTTCATTTGAATACGGTGGCAACTCCATTGATATGCTTGTGGATGCTTATTTTTCACTCCCTCCATGTAGCACCAGAAATTCATCAATAAAGGAAAGATTGAATTATATGAACTCAGCAATAAATGAGACAGGGGCAAGGGGCATTATTTTTTCAATGGTAAAGTTCTGTGATCCAGAATATTTTGACCTTCCTGTATTAATTGAAGAGTTTAAAAGACTGGGCATACCCATTCTCGTAATAGAAAGAGAGGTAAACCAGGGTCCAGACTCCCAGGTGCAGACACGCATAGAGGCATTTGCTGAGATGATCGACGAGATATAGATCATGAAGAGATTAAAATTTCAGTTCATGAAAGATATAGGCTTTCCCTTTATAGTGTCTGTTTCCAGAATGGGCAGGAAGGCAAAAAGACCGGATCACCCGAATTTTGGCCCCCCTTTGAGGTCTGCCCATAAACTCAAAAAAATAATGAGTGCCCATTACTTTCTGTCCAGATATGCAAAGGGGGCTGTTCCTGTTGCATGGGTTACCAGCGGCGCCCCTGTGGAAATACTGAGACCATTTGGTTTTTATACAGTATATCCTGAAAACCACGGTGCACTCTGCGGCGCAAGGAAGATGGGAGGAGATCTCTGCGCAATATCTGAGACCCAAGGGTTTAGCAGGGACCTTTGCTCATATGCAAGGATTGACCTGGGAGTATTTCTTTCAGGCACAACACCTGTAGGCAGACTTCCAAGGCCTGATCTTCTATTTGCATCCAATAATATATGCCAGACAGTCCTTTACTGGTTCAGGATTCTGGCCCATCATCTCAATATCCCTTTGATTGTCTTTGATACACCTTTTAATTTTAATGAGATCACTGAGAGCAGTATTTCGTATATGGTTCATCAGATTGAAGAGATGATCCCAAGGCTTGAGAAGATTTCAGGAAAGACATTCAGGTTCAGCACCTTCAGAGAGGTAATTGAAATAGCAAGAGAAACCTCCCATCTCTGGGGGCTTGTGCTATCCACAATGAAGGCACATCCATCCCCAATGACCATTTTTGATGCATTTGTCCACATGGCACCAGTGGTGTGCCTGAGGGGGCTTGAGGTGGCCCGCAATTACTACAAAGAGCTGTTAAAGGAATTAAAGGAGAGGGTATTAAAGGGTATAGGTGGCATAAGGAGTGAGAAGAAGAGACTCATGTGGGATAATATACCCATCTGGTTTCTAATAAAGGACCTGGCAGAGCTCTTTGCACAGAGGGATATGAATTTTGTGGTTGCCACATACACAAATGCATGGGCTGAAACCACCCCTCTTCTGGATGAGGGAAAACCCTTTGAGTCAATTGCAAAGGCATACAGCCTGATAATCCTGAACAATAATCTTCAGCACAGACAAAAACTCATGAAGAGGTTGATTGATGAATACAAGGTGGATGGTGTGGTAATACACTCGGCAAGGAGCTGCAAACCATATTCCATAGGCCAGTATGATATTAAACAGATAATAAATGATGAGTTCGGGAGTCCTTCCATGATTCTGGAGGGGGATATTGCAGATCAAAGAGTATGTTCCCGGGATGATATTAAAAGAGAGATTGAGATATTTTTTGAATATATGAGTAGTTCTTAATATTTTATATAAAATTTATTTTTGGTATGATTTAAAAAACACAATGCAATCAAATGGAAAGGGGTGAAAATATGCTAAAAAAAGTAACAATTTTTATGTTTATAGCACTTATGCTGGCCATTTTTGCCAGCATAACTGATGGAAAGGAGATAAAAAATACTATAACACTTTCCAGCCCTGCATTTGAATATGGAGAATATATTCCTTCTATCTATACATGCATGGGAAAGGATATCTCACCCCCCCTGAGATGGAATGGAGTGCCTCCTGAAACAGAATGTATTGTATTAATCTGTGATGATCCTGATGCACCAATGGGAACATGGGTTCACTGGGTCATTTACAATATTCCACCGGATTCAAAGGGACTCCCGGAGGGAGTTCCTCGAATTAAAAGACTTAAGGATGGCTCCCTTCAGGGTTTAAACGATTTCAGAAAAATCGGATATGGAGGACCATGTCCTCCTGGTGGTGTTCATAGGTATTTTTTTAAAATTTATGCTGTTGATAAGATGCTAAAAATTGGTCCTGGGGCATCAAAAAGAAAGGTTCTTGAGCTGATTAAAGGACATATTATTTCAAAAGGTGAGCTGATGGGAAAGTTCAGGAGATAATTTAAAAAATGAAGACCATAATGAACTTGACAGATATTCTTAATAAATTCTTTAGAGTTGATTTCTCCATTACCCCTACCCCCTGTCATATATTAGAGAATTTATCTAAACAGTATAAGAAAGGCATATTCTGTAAAAGGGATGATATGACGGGGTTTGGATTTGGTGGGAACAAGGCAAGAAAACTGGAATTTTTAATTGGTGATGCAATAAAAAAGGGATGTGATACGGTGGTTACATGCGGTGGAATTCAATCAAACT
>JALVMZ010000547.1 GCA_027032655.1 Desulfobacteraceae bacterium | reverse complement strand
CTTGGTCTGGCATTGATTGAGTCTCTTTGTATTTATGCACTCCTGATCTGTCTGCTAATGGTATTCAAGATACCCGCACTCAACGATGTAGTCAAACTCCTGGCAGGTTAATAAATTTGGAGAGGGCCGTTATGGCCCTCTCTTTTTCCCTGTTTTTGTGCAAATATTCACAAGGTCGATATAAAAGGATATAGAGTTGGTTAAGAATTCCAAAATACCTTCAGCAAGCCTTGAGAGGGTGGCTCTATATTTAAGGTGTCTGGAAGAGATCAAATCTAAGGGTGAAATTGTGATATCTTCTGAGAGGCTTGCCATTCTCTGCAGGACAAATCCCGCACAGGTAAGAAAGGACCTCTCTTATTTTGGTGAATTCGGTGTTCGGGGCATTGGTTATGATGTGGATGAATTGATAAAGAGCATTAAGAGGATTATAGGTGCAGATAGGGAGTGGAGATTGTGTATAGTGGGAATAGGAAACCTTGGTTTGGCTCTTGTGGGACATGAAAACTTCAGGAAAAGGGGATACAGATTTATGGCTGCATTTGATATTGACCCTGAGAAATATGGTATGGAACTCCCAAATGGTATAAGAATTCAACCTTTGTCAGAGATGAGAGATACCATAAAGAGACTGGAAATTCAGATTGGTCTCATAACCACTCCTCCATCTGCTGCCCAGGAGATTGCTGATATGCTCGGGGATGCAGGCCTCAGTATGATACTGAATTTTTCACCAATTCAGTTGAGACAGAAGGAAGGATGTATAATTGAGAATGTGGATTTCACTGTAAAACTGGATAACCTTGCCTATCACTTAAAAGAACTGGAACAGGATGAATAAAAATTTAATGTAATACATTTTTTAGGAATTTTCCTGTATAGGAGCGTTTATTCCTCATTATTTCTTCAGGAGTTCCCATACCAACCACATATCCCCCTCTTTCTCCCCCTTCAGGTCCAAGATCAATTATAAAATCCGCATTTTTTATCACATCAAGATGATGTTCTAT